>DATNDM010000317.1:0-9413 GCA_035553235.1 Pyrinomonadaceae bacterium
CTCGACGTTCATCGCACGTGCAATGCGTGTTGGTACTGCCTCGTCGCCAAAGCGGGCACCCGCTGCCCGCAGCGCAAGGTCTACGGCATCACCTATGGTCTCGATGATGGACTCTGCGGCGGCTGGGCCACTCACATCTACCTGAAACCGGGCACGCGCTGCATCATGCTCGACGCGGAACCGGAAACGTTTATGGCTGGTGGTTGTGCGTTGCCGACTTCCCTTCACGCGGTGGAGCGCGGCGATATCAAGATCGGCGACACAGTGCTCGTACTCGGCTCCGGTCCGGTCGGCATCAACGCGATCGTGCTGGCCTTGATGCGTGGTGCACTGCGTGTCCTTTGCATCGGCGCACCGCAAGCACGACTCGATGCAGCCAGCGAAGCGGGAGCCGCGGCTACGCTCAACATCGAAACACACGATGACGCGCAACGATTAACCTGGGTACTTGAGAACACTTCAGGACGCGGCGCGGACGTGACGATCGAAGCGACCGGTGCGCCTGAAGCTGTCACACAAGCGATGCGTTTCACACGCGACGCCGGCACGGTGGTAATCGTCGGGCAGTACACAGATCACGGACCAACTGAATTCAATCCGCATCTCGATTTAAACAAGAAACATCTGGACGTGCGTGGTTGCTGGGGCTCGGAGTTCTCGCACTTCTACCGCGCCACGCAGATCGTCAAACACCGACCGGAAGCGTGGTCGCGGATGAAGCTGATTTCATACGAATTGGAGCGTGCGAATGAGGCGCTCGCTGATGTGTCTAACGGCCGTGTAATCAAAGCCCTGATCCGTCCCTGATCCGCGTTTATCCGCGTTACCGATCTGGCCCACCGCGCCCGCCGCGGTGCCGCCGGCGCTCGTCACGAAGGCGTTGAAACCGGTCCCACTGTTCCGGCGTCAAAACTGTCTGCAAACGACCATCCGCCTGACGCCGAATCTCTTCCATGCGCGGCTCCGTCTCCTGGCGCACTGCACGCAACTGCTCGCGCGTGTCGTTGAAGATCTCCTGCACCTTCGTCTTTTGATCGGCCGTCAGCTGCAGCCGCTCTGACAACTCGTCCATCCGATCACGACCACCAGGACCACGAGGCACCCAGCCGCGATACACATTCAACGCCAGTATGCCCGCCGTGAACCCAAGCACGAAGATGATGAGCGCTGCAACACGCACCTGCCATCGATTCTTAGTAACGTTAGTCATGATTACCTCGCATCGTCATCTTCGTCGTAAATCGTGTTGAGCACTTGCTCGTAACTCATCTGCTCGTCCGCGTCCTGGTCCATGATCACTGAATACGCGGAATAAACCGAAGCTGTTTGCTCGGTTGCAGGCGCCGTCTGCGACGGCTGCATAAAACTGACCACGGCGAGCGCGGCGGTGGTCACGGCCATGGTCGATACAACAGCTTTCGCCGAGCGCCACAGCCGCAACATTGCCGGCACGCTTTCCACCGCCTGCTGCTCTCTCAACGCAGCCATCACACGCGTTTGAAAAAACGGCGAAGGTTCAATCACGACCTGCGCGCGATTCTTGAGAACCACTGCCGAAAGCCGTGCCGCTTCGTAAGCGTCGCGACACGACATGCATTCCAGCACATGCGCGCGCACTTCGTTCAGCTCGCTCTCGGAAAGAGTCGCGATCGAAGCCTTGTCCAGAATCTCAGTGATGTGTTTGCTCATTTGATTACCTGGCATTCTGATCACCCGCCTTACTCCGCCACCGAGCCTGCTCGCTTACCTTTGTAACTCAGCAACTTCTCCATCGCCTCACGAACTTTTTTACGCGCTCGAAACGCCCTGACTTTGACCTTCGATTCTGACCAGCCAGTCGCTTCAGCCACTTCCTTTACCGACGCCTGCTCACCATCGATCATCAACAACGCCTGTTGATCTTCCGGCGACAACACCGACAACAATCGATCGGCGAGATCCGTCGCCACTACACTGTTTTCAACCGACGCCGGCTCCCCACCATCACCCGCCGACTGGTGTTCCAACCAGCTCTCCTCGTCGTCAGTGAGATCTGAAACGGTGTACTCCGGTCGCCGTTTCGCGCTTCTCACTATATTCAGACACGTGTTGGTTGCGATTCGTGTCAACCAGCCCTCGAGAGAGCCGCGACCTTCAAAGCTGCCAAGCTGCGTGTAAGCTTTCAAAAAAACTTCCTGCGCCGCTTCTTCAACCAACGGTCGTTGTCGAAAGAACCGGCTCGCCACACTAAACACGCGCGGGCTGTAACGTCTCACGATCTCCGCAAAGGCAGACTCGTCGCCATCCTGCGCCCGCCGCGCCAGGTCCAAGTCCAAGGCCTGTTCGAGCCCACTCGCCAGTTGCGGTCCTCATCGGGGTTTGACGGATGGCGGATTCTACATACGACTTCGAATCCGCCAACTCCGTGGGGGAAACGCTTACTGATTGTTGTCGTTGTGGCGCATTTGCCCGCGACGGGCTTTGAACTGCGCGCGCGACTGTTCCAACTGGGCCTTTTGCTCAGCAGTCAAGACGGAAAGCATTTCCTGGTGAAGGTTGTGCTGCGCTGCCATCAGCTTCGCTTCAAGCGGCGCAATTTCCGTCAGTTTCTGAGTAGCCAGTGCTTCGTTGAACGTACCGCCTTCGCTTGCCTGACGCAACTCCTGGCGCTTGGCTCGAACCTGATCGCGCAGGGGTTTGTTTGTTTGGGCAAAGCTCTCGCGGATCGATTTCATCTTGGCTTTCTGGTCATCAGTTAAATTTAGCTGTCTGAAGAATCCACCCTCGCGCATTCCTCCGAAGCCTTTGTGTCCGCCTCGGCCCCAGTGTTGTTTCTGAGTGCCCTGCTGTGTGCCCTGATTGGTCGTAACCGTCTGGGCAACAGCAATCGAGGCTGCCAAAGCAATCGCCGAGATAGTGGCTATTGCGACTGTCTTAAACCGTCCTTTGTTCATCTCTGTATGTCCTACTCCTAAGTCTTTCTTCGTTAATCCAGGGGAGTGTCCTGAACCAGTAGACACCTTTCGATCGCGTCCGGTTACAGCGAAAGATTTCTTTGCGATCTTTGCGCCTTTGCGGGAAATACACTTTTGACCCTGTAACCAAAAAAGCCACACACGTGTCTACAAAACATAGGCACGGAAGGTGCATTTAACAGCGGCAACGTTATTAAACACGAGGAATCGCATGTCGAGCCAAACAATCAAACAACCTTTGGTGGGTGGAATCAGTACAGACCGTAGCAATACCTTCGCGGGCTGGCTTAAACAGTTTTGGGCGAGATTGCTCCAAAATAAAAAGAAACTGCTGCTTGGCGGTGGCTTCATGGCCGCCGTGATACTCGCAGGCTTTTACTTCTGGGCCGACAGCTCGAGCACCCCGCAATACATGACGGCTCGTGTTGACCGCGGAAATTTGCGCAACACCGTGACTGCGACCGGCACGCTGCAGGCAGTGACGACCGTGCACGTCGGCAGTCAGGCTTCGGGCACGATCTCGGCGCTCTACGCTGATTTCAATTCAGTAGTAAAGAAAGGTCAGGTCATAGCGCAGCTCGATCCATCGACAGCGAAGGCCCAAGTGGAACAGGCCCAGGCCAATCTCCAAAACGCACGCGCCAGCCTGGCAAATGCGCGCGCCGCTGTTGTGAATGCGCAGGCGGGCGTGAACGATGCGCAGGCGAAGAGTCTGGCCGCGAAGTCGACAGTGCAGAACACTCAGGCCGGCGTTTCCGGTGCTGAAGCGAACGTTGCTGTTCTGAAAGCACAACAGGACGACGCGCTCAGTCTGTTAAAGCAGCAGGAGTCGTTATTAAAGGCAGGTGTGATCGCGCAGCGTGATTACGACGTCGCGATGACGGCTTACAAGACTGCGGAAGCGCGTTACAACCAGGCCGTGTCTCAGTTGAACCAGGCGAAGTCGACCGAACAGTCTTCGTCGACGGCCGGCATCGCGCAGTCGCAGGCAGCGATTGAACAATCGAAGGCGCAGGTGCAACAGGCGCAAGCTCAGGTCGCACAGGCGCAGGCGCAGGTGCAACAGGCAGAAGCCGCACTCAGCGTCGCACAGGTAAATCTCAGCCATACGACGATTACTTCGCCAATCGACGGCATCGTGGTTTCGCGTGACGTGAACGTGGGCCAGACGGTGGCGGCGAGTTTGTCGGCGCCGACCTTGTTCACGATTGCAAACGACCTGACGCAGATGCAGGTCATCGCGAACATCGACCAGGCAGACATCGGACTCGTCGAGCAGGCGAAGTCAGTGAAGTTTAGTGTCGACGCGTTTCCGGGTAGTGATTTCGACGGCAAGATCGAGCAGATGCGTCTTAATCCAGTGAACGTGCAGAACGTCGTGACTTACAACGTCGTGATCGACGTCAACAATCCGGACCAGAAGTTGAAGCCGGGCATGACGGCGAACCTGACGATCACGATCGACGAGCGAAACAACGTGTTGAAGGTTCCAAACTCAGCGCTTCGCTTCACGCCGCAGGATGCGACGACGACCAGACAGCGCACTGGCGCTGGTGCGGGCCAGGGTCAGGGACAAGGCCGCAGACAGCAGCAGCAGCAAGGCGATAACGCTGCCGGTGGAAACAGTGGTGAGAACCGCTTCGCACCAGCGTCAGCCCCAGTGTTACCGGGTCAGGTGCGAGTTGTCTGGGTGTTGGGCCAGAACGGCAAACCCGAGCGCCGCAGAATCACCGTGGGCCTGAGCGACGGATCGGCTACTGAAGTTGTCGACGGCGATCTGAAGGAAGGCGACATGGTGATTACGGGCCAGCAGGTGTCGAGCACGAGCAAAAACTCGAATTCGTCGACACCGCCGGGATTCGGTAACGCGCCACGCGGTGGCGGCGGCCCACGCCGGTAATTAAATCTCTGCGCAGCCTCCGCGGTCTCTGCGTCTCCGCGGTGAGATAAACCGCCGAGACGCAGAGTGCGCGGAGGTTGCGCAGAGAGAAAGAGGAAACGATGTCTACCACGTTCGCAGTTGAGCCACAGGAATTCCAGACCGCAGTCGGATTGGCGACCCCAGTTCCCGAAGCGGCCCCAGTAATTCAGTTGGACCACATTCACAAGACCTACACGATGGGCGACGTCAAAGTTCACGCGCTCCGTGGAGTTTCACTGACGATTCGCCCAGGCGAGTTCGTCGCGATCATGGGGGCTTCGGGTTCGGGGAAGTCGACGACGATGAACATTATCGGCTGTCTCGATCGCCCGACGAGCGGCACTTACATCCTCGACGGCGAAGACGTGTCGCAACTATCGAAAGACGAGCGCGCGGACATTCGCTGCAAGAAGATTGGCTTCATCTTCCAGGGCTTCAACCTGCTGCCGAGAACATCAGCACTCGAGAACGTGGAACTGCCGATGCTCTATCTCGGCGTCGACGCCGCCACGCGCCATCAACGCGCGACCGAGGCGTTGGCCGCAGTCGGCCTGGCGGGTCGCGAGCAGAACCACCCGAACCAGTTGTCCGGCGGACAGCAGCAGCGCGTCGCGGTCGCGCGTTCGCTCGTGAACAACCCGGCGTTGATTCTCGCAGACGAGCCGACCGGTAACCTCGACTCGCGCACGTCAGTTGAAGTCATGGAGATCTTTCAACGCCTGAATCGCGAACGAGGGATAACTTTGGTGCTGGTCACGCACGAACCGGACATCGCGGAATATGCCGACCGCGTGATCGTGTTCAAGGACGGAAAGATCAAATCGGATCATCCTGTCGAGCATCGGCGCAATGCGGCGGAAGAACTGAAGAATATGCCGGCCATTGACGAGGACGAGGATGACGAGGAAGCGACCACGGATTGAACGGATTGGTGACGGATAAAGACGGATCAGAACCATGAATCTCTTAATGATCATTCGCGTCGCGTTTCGCGCACTTGTTCGTAACAAGATGCGCGCGGCTCTGACTATGCTCGGCATCATCATCGGCGTTGCGGCCGTGATCGCGATGGTGAGCATCGGTCAGGGTGCGTCGGCTTCCGTGCAGGCGCAGATCGAGAGCATCGGCACGAATTTGCTTTTTGTCAGCGCGGGGGCGCAGAACGTCGGTGGTGTTCGTAGCGGCACAGGTGATACCGGTACGAACACCTTGACGGTCGACGACCTCGAAGCGATCAAGCGCGAAGTGCCGAGCGTCTCAATGGTCACACCGAACGTGAACGCGCGCTCGCAACTCGTCGCAGGCAACATGAACTGGAACACAAACGTCACGGGCGTCAGTGAACAATATCCCGAGATCCGCAAGTGGCCGGTTGCGAGCGGCTCATTCTTTACAGACGCAGACGTACGCACCGCCGCGCGCGTTATCGTGATCGGACAAACGCTCGCCGATAATCTTTATCCCGGCATGGATCCGATCGGGCAGGACATTCGCGTGATGAATCTGCCGTTCCGCGTTGTCGGTGTGATGCTGCGCAAGGGACAGGATCAGCAAGGCCGCGATCAGGACGACGTCGCGTTTGCGCCGTACACGACCGTGCAGAAGAAAATACTCGGTCGCGATCGTATTCAGATCGCGTTCGTCTCGGCGATTTCACAGGACGCCACGTACACCGCGCAGTCGCAGATTACTGACTTGCTGCGCCAGCGTCACAAGCTGACCGCAAGCGAGCCGGACGATTTCACAGTGCGAAACATGACTGACATCGCCGAAGCGGCAAACGAGACCGGTAAGACAATGACGATCCTGCTCGCGTGTATCGCGGGTGTGTCGCTGCTCGTTGGCGGCATCGGGATCATGAACATCATGCTCGTTTCGGTGACAGAGCGGACACGCGAGATCGGCATTCGCATGGCGATTGGCGCGCGCTCGTCCGCCGTGCGTAGCCAGTTTTTGATCGAGTCGATCGTGCTGAGTCTGACGGGTGGCGCGATTGGGATCATTCTTGGCATCGCGTTCTCGCTCGCCATTCCGGCGTTTCTCGGCTGGCCGACGCTCGTCTCGATGATGGCCATCATCGGCTCAGTGCTCTTCTCCGCCGCGGTCGGGATCTTCTTCGGCTACTACCCGGCCCGCAAAGCCGCGTCGCTCGATCCGATTGAAGCGCTACGTTACGAGTAATATTTAGCCACGGATTGCACGGATGAACACTGACAGGAACATTTCTGATCTGTGTGCATCCGTGTAATCCGTGGCCAATTCAGTTACCATGCGGCGCATGCGTCGACGGCTCCCCGCAGTTTTCCTAATCATTACTCTACTTGTGTCCGTCGCTTATCCTCAGCGACGGACACAACCGAATCTTGAAAAGCGCCCACGACTCGTGCTGCTGATCGTCGTGGACCAGTTTCGTTACGACTACCTCGAACGCTTCGGTGATCTCTTTGGCCCAAACGGATTCCGGCGGTTGATGCGCGATGGCGCGTCGTGGACGCAATCTAACTACGACCACATGCCGACCTACACCGCACCGGGTCACGGCACGATGATGACGGGCGCGTACCCTGCCGAGTCAGGCATCATCGGCAACGAGTGGCTGGACCGCGCGACTGGCAAGCGCATCACGAGCGTCTCGGACGACACAGTAAAACTGCTCGGTGGTAATCCGAACGATCCGGCGTCGAGTCCATCGCGCCTGATGGCGTCGACGGTCGGCGACGAGCTGCGACTCGCAACGAACGATCGCGCGAAAGTGATCGGCATCTCGGTGAAGGATCGCTCGGCAATCCTGCCGGCGGGGCGTCATGCGAACGCCGCGTACTGGTTCAACTGGCTGACGGGTACGATGGTCTCGTCGACTTACTACTTCAACCAGTTGCCGTCGTGGGTAATCAACTTCAATAACACGAAGCCCGCGGACAAATACTTCGGCGCGAAATGGGAACGCGTGTTGCCCGAAAGCGAATACCTCAAACGCGCCGGGCCGGACGATCCGAAATGGGAAGACGTAAGCAACGCGTGGACGCCTGACACGAATACTTTTCCACACACCATCACCGGCGGCGTGAGCACGCCTGGACAGAAATTCTACACCGCACTCGACTACTCGCCGTTCACAAACGAGATCCTCGTTTCGTTTGCAGAGGGCGCGATCGTGAACGAACATCTCGGGGAAGATGACGACACAGACGTGCTAACAGTCAGCTTCTCGGCCAACGATTATGTCGGCCATCGCTTTGGTCCATATAGTCAGGAAGTGATGGACGTCACGCTGCGCACCGATCGCAACATCGCTTCGTTGCTCGACTTCATCGATTCTCGAATCGGCTTAGCGAATACGCTTGTTGCTTTTACTGCCGATCACGGTGTCTCGCCGATTCCCGAGCACGCGGCGGCGCTCGGTTTGGGCGGCGGGAGAATTCCGTTCGACGCTGTGATGGGGAAGATACAAGCTGCCATCAGCGCGCGTTACAACCCGCAAGGAAAGAAGCCCGATCCGACGGCTGATTACCTGCTTCAGTTCCAGGAAGCCGGCTCGTGGCGTCAGTGGTTCATCAACAACAACTTATATTTCAACTACGACGCGTTGAAGCGCGATGGGATTGATGTCGAGGAGTTTTCGCAGGTCGTGGTGCGGGCGGCGCTGAGTGTGCCGGGGATTGCGCGATGCTTTTCTCGATTGCAGTTGTTGCGTGGCGCAACGTCAGTGACGGATCCGATCGAGCGGCGGGCGCTGCATGGGTTTTATCCGGCGCGGAGTGGTGATGTGGTGATGGTGGCGGAGCCGTACAAATACATCGCGGAGACGATCACGGCCACGCACGGCTCACCTTATTCGTACGACACGCACGTCCCGACGATCATCATGGGACCGGGTGTTAATGCTGGTCGCTATCTTGAGGCCGCGACACCCGCCGACATCGCCCCCACGCTTTCGGCGCTCTTGAGAATAACAGCGCCGAGTAATTCGACGGGCCGCGTGTTGATTGAAGCACTTAAGAAGTAAGCCGCGGATTTACGCGGATAAACGCGGATCAGCGTTCATCTGCGTTTTCCCGCGGCTTAACGTTTGTATCTGCGCGCGTATTCCGGCGCTTCGATATTTTCCGGGAGTCGTGGGTCTTTGATCGGTTCACCGGCCACCAATCGCAACGGTATAACCCCCGCCCAAACATCCATCGCGTAATCCTCTTCATCATCCAACGGTGGTCCAGTCCGAACCTTCGCCGACGCCTCAACCAACGGCAACGACAGCACAGTCGTCTGCTTCATCTCCAACTCCGTCGGCTCACGCACTTCCGCCCAGCGCCCGCGAATGATGTGCTCCGATAACGCCAGCAACGCCGCCATCTTCTCTTCCGGGTCTTCAACGAGCGTTGCACGCCCAAAGATCACTACGGATCGATAGTTCATCGAATGATGAAACGCCGAGCGCGCCAGTACGAGCCCATCAATGATCGTCACCGTCACACAGACATCAACTCCCGTCGACAACGTCCGCAGCATCCGGCTCGCCTGTGAGCCGTGGATGTAGAGCT
>DATNDM010000318.1:0-5176 GCA_035553235.1 Pyrinomonadaceae bacterium
TCCGAATTTTGCGGCTGGTCCACCGGCGGTTGGTCATTGTTTCTGCGTCCTCCTTGCGGATCCGGACGATTGACGGCTCCGGTTGATGGCGTGTCGGCCGTCTGAGTCGAGCCATTGTTCGTCTGCGACGGAGCTGTTGGCTCGTCGTGTCGTGGATCGCGTCCGCGATAAACTCGCGACCGTTTCAGATCCGGATCCAATGCAGCGCCGGGTGCACGATCGCCCGCGCCGGTTGGACGATCCGGAACATCGACGTCAGGCAATCGCCGGCCACCGCGATTAGCAGTGTCACCGCCTCCGTCACCGTTACGACGGCGCGGAACATCCACGAGATCCGGCGGGCGCTCGACCACTCGTCGCGCAATCGTTTCATCAACTGCTTCTGCGCGCCGGTTCGGATTACCGAAATCCGAGCGCGGCACTCGCGTCACGCCGCGCCACTGCTTGTAATCGTGCAGATTATCCGGCCGGTTATTTCCGCCACCGGCGTTGTTGCCGCCGCCACCGTAATTCGGATGACGATAACCACCATCGTTGTGCCGATAATTTCGCGCATGCGGATCGTGCTGGTAGTACGACAACGGATACCAGCAGACGTTATTGCCAAACGAGATATCAAAAACAAACGCGACGAGCGCCGGGCGCCACCAGCTTCGGTGTCTGTAAAACTGGCTGCGCGGACACCACGCCCAGTAGCCGTTGTAATAGACCCAGCGGCCGTAGTGATATGGCGCCCAACCCCACGGCTCATAACCAATCCACGTCCAACCGTACGGCGGGCACCAGGTCCAATTACCGTAGCGATACGGCGCCCAGTCGTTATAGGCGCTCAGCGAGCCGGCATTTGGCCGCCACACCCAACCGTAGTCATTCGTATTGACCCAATCGCCGTAGGCCTCGAGATCTTCGGTGCCCCAAACGTATTCATCGAAATACTTGACGTCAGACTTTTCGCGTTGGGCGAAATATTGTTCACGTTGTTTAACCCACTGGTCGACTGCGTCGGCGTAAGTTGAGGCGGGATAGAAGTCCCAGTCACCGGCATTTTCGCCGCTCACGATCAGTTCGGCGACGCGGTCATCACGCAAGGTGAAGCCGGAAGTGTCGGAATAAATTCGCGCGCTGCCGCCGTCGCGCACAGTCAAACGGACGCGACCCTCGGGCGGTACGTCCACGCGGTAGAGTCCTTTTTTCTCAGCGGCGAAAGTCGAGTGAGGCGCGTCGATTTCGAAGTACTCTTTGTCGTGATCAAACTTGGCCAGGCGCACGACGACTGTGCCCTCGCTCAGACTCACCGCGACTCCTTCGTCGCGCAAGGTGACGATGCGCAGCCTCGCTTCGGCTGTTAAACGAATGAAGTTGCGGGCATCAACCTGCACCTCGAGGAAGCTGCCCTTGCCTGTCATGACTGTGTCGCCCTCGACCAGCGGGTAGTTCATGCGCGCAGGTTCCCAATCCTTGTTGCCGCTGCGCTGAAGATTGACCTCACCACCGATCAGGCTGATACGCGCAACGCGGGCTTTGACGTCGTAGTCGTCAGCCTGATCGTCGTCATCGTCGGCGGCGCGAACGGGAATTGTTAGTGACAAAAAAGTGAGAACCAGAAACGAAAGGAAAAGGCTGGTTTTTAGTCGGGAGACTCGCATTGTTATGCTCCTTACTTGAACTGGCGTGCGGTTGGGCCGTACTGAGCAACGGAGTGAGCAAAACGTATGCCCCCAAAAGGCTGGAATTGAATGAATTGAGACTTCTCAATCTCGTAGATTCCGTGAATTCTGCAATCCCGTCTAACTCTTTTACGACTTGAGAATTCTCAAATTTTTGGATGGACCATGAAGCGCAAGTCTCGTCGAATTAACGACGATTGAGTATGACTGAGACAGTGCACGACTAACACGATATGGTGCGTAGCTTTGTCTCAAACGTCAGAATCATTGTTGGATCGGGTCAGTACAGGGAGCGGTAGCGACCTGGGTCAGTGATCAGCATGCGAGACTTCTTGTGATTCTTGATTGCTATGGGTTGACCAGGTCGCTACCGCTCCCTGTACTGACCCGATCCAAGTGCCATCCCGACTCTTGAGGCAAAGCCATGGTGCGTGATGTGGTCATAATCGGTGGCGGAATCAACGGCGCCGGCATCGCTCGCGACGCGGCGATGCGTGGTTTGAAAGTCCTGTTGATCGAAAAGGGCGAGCTCGGCTGCGCCACTACGAGCGCCTCGACAAGACTCATCCACGGCGGTCTGCGCTATCTCGAACATTTCGAGTTTGGCCTCGTGCGTGAGTCACTGCGCGAACGCGAAATCTTATTGAAAATCGCCCCCGCTCTCGTCCGGCCACTCGCGATCACGATTCCCATTTACAAACAAAGCAAACGCGCGCGGCTGACGATTCACGCCGGGATGATCCTTTACGATTTGCTTTCGTGGGGTAAATCGTTGCCGAGTCATCGAATGCTGTCGCGTGCGGAGACGCTCGTGCGGTGGCCGGGGCTGAACCCGGACGGCCTGGTTGGTTCGGCGCTTTATTACGACGCGCAGGTCGAGTTTCCGGAGCGGCTTGTGGTTGCAAACGTACAGTCCGCGCGTGAATTCGGCGCGGAAGTGCTCACGCATACTCGCGTCATCAATCTCGCCGTTAACGATGGAAACGTTTCGGGTGTCGAGTTCGTCTCGGAAGACGGTCAGAAACATTTTGCTGAGGCGCGGCTGGTGATCAATGCTGCCGGACCGTGGATCGATCGTGTACTCGCGCATGCGCCCGTGAAGAGTCCGAAGCTGATTGGTGGAACTAAGGGCAGTCACATTGTCGTGCCGCCATTTCCTACCGCACCGTCGAATGCAATCTACCTCGAGGCACGCAGTGACGGCCGGCCGATGTTCATCATTCCCTGGAACAAGCTTTATCTGATTGGCACCACCGACATTCGCTTCGAAGGCGATCCGGCTGAAGTCCGGTGCGAAGAATGGGAAATCGACTACCTGCTTTCTGAGACGAACCTCGCTATCCCCGGCGCCCAGCTCACGCGCGAAAACATTCTCTGCACTTATTCCGGCGTGCGTCCGCTGCCGAACACAGACGACAAAGACGAACAAAGCATCACGCGCCGCCACTTCATCCGAGAACATCCACAACTTCGGAACCTGTTATCAATCGTCGGCGGCAAACTCACGACCTATCGCAGCCTCGCGGAAGAATGTGTCGATCTAATTTTCCGGAAACTCGGAAAGAACTCACCGCCATGTAGAACCGCGATAGAAACACTGAACGCAGATAAACTCTGATCTGCGTTTATCGGCGTTCATCTGCGGCTAAATATTTCATCCGGCTTAAAGAGTCGCGAGCGAATTGACGCTGTAAACGCCGCGCTAACGGCGCACTGAGCTTCACGAGCGGATGTTGCGGTCTCGAAAAAGCAAGGATGTCGTACCAAACGGAATCGTCCGGCATCCATTCAACCAAAAACCGCTCCTCACCCTTCTCGACATGATCCGGCAACGTCCCGTACGCAAACCCAAAGCGCCTGCTTTCATCAATCACGTACACAACACGCGTCGCGTTGAGCGACCACGTCCCATACGCGCGCGCCTTCACCGCGACGGTGGCCCCAACCTCGACCACAACACCGGCCGGCACGATCGCGACCCAGCCAAGTTCGAAATGTCGCCACTTCTGCAGCGCATCAACCGCGCTGCGGTAAGTCGCTTCACCGCTCCCGAGTTGAATCCGATTGTGGTCGACGTTGTAACCGGGCGGCGTCGTCGCATTCGTCGCTCCGACTTCAGCATACGTGAACGGCAACTCATGCTGCGACGCGATAAACCGCGCGACGTCCGCATCGTTCGGCTCGCGAACCACCAACATCTACGATTTCATCCTCGCGCGCGGATGATGCCGGTCATACGCCGACCGCAAATGAATGTCTGTGATGTGCGTGTAGATCTGTGTGGTCGAGATATCGCTGTGGCCCAACAGCGCCTGCACCGAACGCGAGTCCGCGCCGTGCTGCAAGAGATGAGTCGCGAAACTGTGTCGCAGCGTGTGTGGCGAAACGTTTTTGATTCCGACCTTTTCCGCATTTCGCTTGATCATGGACCACGCTAGCTGGCGCGTGAACGGCCGCCCGCGATGCAGGAACACGTTTGGCGACGACTGCTTGCCGTAACCGGCTTTCACCGACGCGTACTGTTGTAACCAGTGAATCGCGCTTTTGCCGAGCGGCACGCGACGCTCCTTGTTGCCCTTGCCGTGACACCGAACTAAACCCGCCAGCAGATCGACATCCGTTTGCTTCAACTTCACGAGCTCGGAGACGCGCAGCCCGGCGGCGTACATGACTTCAAGCACCGCGCGATCGCGAACACCCTCCTCGGTTGAAATATCAGGCGCTCCGAGCAAACGATTGATCTCGTCTTCAGTGAGAAACTTCGGCAGGTAAGCAAAGCGTTGTGGCGTATCGAGGTCTTCGGCCGGATGCGACTTGATATGGCCGTCGAGCATCAGGAACTTGAAGAAGCCGCGCGTGGCGCTGACGGCGCGCGCAATCGACGGCGGCGCGAGACCTTCACGCGACAGACTCGAGATCCACTTGCGCAGATCGGCGCGCGTGAGTTGAGAAACATCTTTGCCGTTCTTGTTGGACCAGGTTTGGAGTCGATCGAGATCGCGCCTGTAACTCTCGAGTGTGTGCCGCGCGAGACCTTTCTCGACTTGCAGGTAGGTTAGGAATTCTCTTAGAAAGTCTCGCTCCACAGCGAGCATCTTACAGGAAGATTTAGAAGATTTTTCATGATTTTACTCGTAACGCAGACACTCGATCGGATCGAGTTTCGATGCTTTCTTCGCGGGCCAGACGCCGAATATCAGCCCGACACCGATCGACACACTCAGCCCCGTAACCACTGCCCACGTCGGAATCGACGCCGGCATGTCAGGGATCAGCAACATGAGTAGTCTGCTGATTCCGACCGCGAGGAGCACGCCAAGCACGCCGCCGAGAAACGTCAGCATCATCGCTTCAAACAGAAACTGCCGCACGATGTCGCGACGCCGCGCGCCAATCGCTTTGCGCACACCAATCTCTTTCGTTCGCTCAGTCACGCTGACGAGCATGATGTTCATTACGCCGATGCCACCGACAAGCAATCCGAGACTCGATATCGCAATCGCGATCAA
>DATNDM010000319.1:0-2744 GCA_035553235.1 Pyrinomonadaceae bacterium
GATTTTTGTTTGTATTGTCCACCTGATACCTCCTCCATGTGCTTCGCCGTTCAAATGCACTTCGAACCAATCAGCGGCGAGGTCTCCCTCCTCCCAGTCAGTAACAATTCGAAACAATCATCATGCCAGCCTTTATCCACAGATTACGCAGATTGTTTAGCGGTTGATGTATGGATTGATTTCGTCGACGTCTTGCTTTGCGTCACGTGGGTCTATTCACGATTCTGTTCGGCAGGGTACTGACTATCGGCTGCACGAAAGTGACACTTGATGACAGTCTATGATTAAGGAGTGAAGGGAATGAACGAACTTCAGAACAGAGAAACATGCGCGCACGGACCCTGCAATTGCATGCCGCGCGACGATGAGGAGTATTGCAGCGTGTATTGTGAGAACGCAGCGAAGGTTAATGATACGGAGATCAGCTGTGGCTGCGGTCATTCAGGCTGCGGTTGATTAGTTTTATGCCCAAAGAAGCACAAAAAAGCACAAACACAGCAGAACATCTTTTGTGCTTCTTTGTGGCTAAATCAGAAGATCAACTTCAACGCGAACTGAATATTCCGCGGGCCGCCGCCGCCGAGAAATGGGTTGCCGATGCCGACGTCAGGTGTCACCGTGATCGGCAGGAAGCCTTTACCGATTCCCGTGTCAGCATCTATCGACGACGTGATGTCTGCCGCAAAGCCCGGCAATAAAGGATTTGAGAAATTCGGATGGTTGAAGATGTTGAAGACTTCAGCGCGAAACTGAAGCCGCAGTTTCTCCGTGAGATCAGTGTCTTTGAAAACCGAAAAGTCGACGTTGTGATAACTCGGCCCGCGCAGCGCGTTGCGACCGAGTGATCCGAAGTGCCACGTGCCCGGAATGCAAGCCGCGGCGCTGCCATCACCGCCCGGCTCAAGCGTGCACGGCACCTTGAACGCGGACAAGTTAATGAACTGATCGGGCGCGCTCGTGCCCGCGTAAGGATCGCCGATCACGTCCGGTCGCGGGAAAAACTCGCCCGTGTTGTTGTAATCGTCAAACAACGTCAAGTGAAACGGATTGCCCGTGCTGATCGTGACGATCGTGTTGAATTGCCAGCCTTTGCCGAGACGTGGATGTGACGGCGCAAAGTTTGGCAGCGCATAACTCGCGGTGAGCACGAACCGCTGTCGAACGTCGAAATTCGAGTTGCCCTTCTCGCACCTCGTGCAGAAGCTGTTGTCAGGCTGCGTCGCATTCGCAACATAATCCTGACCGTCCGATGCATTGTCGATGGAATGCGACCAGGTGTAATTGACCTGCGTCGAGAAGCCTCGACGATCGCGCACCGAGAAACTTGTTTGCAGCGCGTTGTAATTCGAGAACGCGGTCGTCTCGAGTTGATTTACGTAGAAGAAAGTTCCGCCTGATGGCGCGAATGGTCCATTGTCAAACGGTCGCGCCGACGAAACACTCGGGTTCACAGGCTGATTGATGTCACGATAGCGAAACAGCTTCTTCCCGGTCGAACCGACATAACCGACTTCCAGCACGCCGTTTTTGAACAACTCGCGCTGAATATTGAGGTTGTAGTTTTGGATGTACGGAGTGGCGAGGTTCCGATCGACTGTGAACACGTCGGAATCGAGAAAGTCCGTGAAGATCGGCACGCCATTCTCGATTACGGGCTCGGTCGAAAACGAAAACAGGATCGGCGCTGGTCCAACGGGATTAAAAGCCGGTCCGGGATTGAACGTATTGAACGGCAGTTGGCCCGCGAAAAAGTCCTGCGAAAACGCGTCGTAGAACAAGCCCCAGCCCGCACGGACCACAGTCTTGCCGTTTCCATGAACGTTCCATGCGACTCCCAAGCGCGGCGAGAAATTATTCCAGTCGCGAGGATAGAGACGCGGCAGTCCCGGCGAACCGACTTGCACGAGACCCGCGACCGGATCGAAGTTGCTCAACAAATTGTTCTTCTCGCCGATGACGCCGAAATAATCCCAGCGCAAACCCGCGTTGAATGTCACTTGCGGGCTCCAGCGAAACGTGTCCTGCACGTAGGTCCCGTGCGAATTCTGGAACGTATCCCGGTTTGAGTCGCCACGCGCAGCGCGACCGCCGCTCAACGTGCCGGACAGAAAGTCTTCCAGCGACGCGAAGTCCAAACGACCGCGATAGCCCGCATCGAAGAACTGGTCCACCGTCGTGCGGCGAAACTCATAACCAAATTTCAGATCATGTCTCGCGAGCTTCCACGAAAAGTTATCGATGACGTGAAAGTTGCTATCGACGCGCGCGCGTGGAACAGAAAGCGTCGAGCCGATGTTAGCGATGCCACGCTCATCGTGAATGCGAATCTGCGGCAAGCCGAAGTCGCGCTCGTTGGTGATGCCGGTGTTCAGGCCAATCGAACGCGGATCGAAATCGTTGTCTTCGGGAAAGAAACCCTCGTCGAAGCGGTTGTAACCAAAGCGCAGCTCGTTGACTCTGGTCGACGAGAGAATTTTCAGGTAAGAGAGCGAGACGAGATGGACCGTAGTCGGCGTGGTCGTGTTGTAACCCGGAAGAATATTGCCGGCCAGAATCGCGAGCGGAAACGACTGCTCGCTGGTGCCGTAAAAATAGCGCCCGGTAAGTTGGTTGTCGTTGTTGAATGAGTGATCGATCTTCGCGATCAGGCTGTCGACGTCATTCGAAGCCGGCGTGGTCACGAAGAGATTTGGCGCGCTGGGGTCGTTAGGATCTAACGGCCGGTTCGGAGCGGGCCACGGATT
>DATNDM010000320.1:0-11035 GCA_035553235.1 Pyrinomonadaceae bacterium
CTCGTCCAGCATTCTGAAGATTCAGGATGAGCCCGCGCGCATTCAGACGATGGCAGTTTCGGCGAACCTGTTCCCGCTGTTGCGCGCCCACGCCGCGCAAGGCCGCACGTTTCTGCCTGATGACGACAGGCCGGGCGCAAATCGAGTCGTGGTTGTCAGTCATCGATTCTGGCAACGCCACTTTGCGAACCAGTCGCTGAATAATCAAGGCATCAATCTCGACGATCACGGGTTTGCCGTGATCGGAGTGATGCCCGCCGGCTTTCAGTTTCCTGACGACAAGATCGATGTCTGGGCGCCGCTCGGTCCTGATTCTGATGCAAAGTTTTTCCGAAACCGCGCGGTCCATTTCATCACTGCTGTTGGACGAATCAAGCCGGGCGTCAGCCGTGCGCAAGCGGCCAGCGAGTTAACGACGATCTTCAGCGGCATTCAACAACAACACGCGAAGGAAGACGCGGGACATTCGGTCAGCATCACGCCCTTACAGGAACGGATTACTGGCGACGTGAAGCCGGCACTGTATGTTTTGCTCGGCGCCGTGATTTTTGTGTTGCTGATCGGCTGTGCGAACGTCGGCAACTTGCAGTGGGCGCGCGCGGCTTCGCGCGGTAGAGAGATGGCGATTCGCATTGCGCTCGGCGCGAGTCGCTGGCGCGTGATCCGGCAATCGCTGGTCGAGAGTTTGTTGCTCGCGTGCATTGGCGGCGGGCTCGGGTTCCTGCTCGCGATGTGGATCGTAACGTGGCTGTTGCTGCACTTGCCGAAGGGTTTTCCACGCGCATCTGAAATCGGTATCGACACTGCGGTGTTTGGTTTCGCGTTCGCCGTGTCGCTACTGACCGGCATCGTCTTCGGTCTCGCGCCCGCGATTCAGGCGGCCCGAAGCGACGTCAACGACGCGCTGAAATCAGGAGGCAAGGGAAGTATCAACTCGGGCGCGCGACTGCGGCGCGTGTTCGTCGTTGCAGAGGTTGCGCTGTCGTTGATGTTGTTCATCGGCGCGGGATTGCTCATCAAGAGTTTTTGGCGGCTCACGAATGTGAATCCGGGTTTTCAATCCGATCATTTGTTGACGCTTCACGTCGGTTTACCCGAACAGAAATATACAGACGACGCGCAGGTCGTCGAGTTCTTCAGAAAGTTGCCGGAGCGGCTTTCGACACTGCCGGGCGTGAAAGCCGTCAGCGCCGTGAATCGTCTGCCGATCAGCGGCGGCGATCCGCATGGCGAGTTGACGATCGAGGGCCGCACATTCAATGCGGGTGAAGCGCCCGGCGTCAGCTATCGACGCATCCTGCCAAATTACTTCCGCGCGATGGGCATCCCGCTGCTGCAAGGCCGTGAGTTTGACGACCGCGACACGGGTGGCAAGCCCGACGTCGTCATCGTCAACCAAAAGATGGCCCAGCGTTACTGGCCGGGCGGCGACGCGGTCGGCAAACGAATCAAGATTGGACCAGCGAAAAGCGAGCCGTGGGTGACGATTGTCGGCGTGGTCGGCAACGTCAATCACACCGGACTCGATGCCGAACCTGATTTCGCGTCGTACGAGCCGCACGCGAAACGGCCGTGGAGCGAGATGACGGTGCTGGTGCGAACGGTCGGGGATCCGCTCAGCCTCGCCGGACCGGTGCAGCAGGAATTGAAGAACGCGGAGAAAGACATTCTGATCGAAGACGTCGTCACGATGGACCGGCGTCTTGATCTGTCGGTCGCGCCGCAGCGACTCAACGTGGTGTTGCTCGCGACGTTTGCTTTCATCGCGCTCGTGCTTGCGACCGCGGGCATTTACGGTGTGATGGCCCACTCCGTGACGCAGCGAACACAGGAGATTGGTCTGCGCATGGCGCTCGGCGCGCAGCTTAGCGACGTGCTGAAGATGGTCCTGCGCAGTGGGATGTGGCTCGCTGCGATCGGCATCGCGATTGGTTTAGTGGGCGCGTTTTTCCTGACGAGGTTGATGAGCAAATTGCTGTTTGGCGTGACGCCGACAGATGCGCTGACGTTTGCGAGCGTTGCCGGGATCCTGTTCGTCGTGGCGTTGCTGGCCTGTTACATCCCGGCGCGCCGGGCGACGAGAGTCGATCCAACTGTGGCGCTCAGGTACGAGTAATCCACAGATTACGCAAAATACGCAGAGAGGAAATCTGCGAAATCTGTGGATGGATTGGAGAATCAATGTTGCAAGACGTTCGTTACGGAATACGGATGTTGCTGAAGAAGCCGGGGTTCACGCTCGTGGCGGTGTTGTCGCTTGCGCTCGGGATTGGGGCAAACACCGCGATCTTCAGTTTGCTAGACGCGGTGCTGATCAAGACGCTGCCGGTGCAGGAGCCGCAGCAGTTGGTCCTGTTTGGCAAAGGATTGGATCAGGGCGCGTCAATCGGTCCTCCGATTGGGAACGTCGACCTCTTCTCCTATCCGTTTTATCGGCAGGTCCAACAACGCACCGATATGTTTTCAGGCGTCGCGAGCCTGCTAAGCATGACGTGGCCCGTGCATGGCTTCGTCAACTCGAGTAGCGACATCGAGCAGCTGGAAGTGCAACTCGTGTCAGGCAGCTACTTCCCCGTGCTTGGCGTCAATGCCGGTCTCGGACGCGTCCTCACTGAAGCTGACGATCAGAATCAAGGCGGGCATCCCGTTGCGGTCGTGAGTTATGCGTGGTGGCAACACCGGCTCGGCGGCGATCCTGCCGTGATCGGCCGCACGCTCAAGATCGACGACATCACGTACAACATCGTCGGCGTCGCGCCGAAAGAATTTTTCGGTACGACCGTTGGTTCCGCGCCTGACCTGTGGATCCCGCTCTCGATGGAAAAGCAGTTGCCACCCGCGCACTGGGACGGGCGCAGCAATGACAAGTGGCGCTCGCTCTACCTCATTGCGCGTTTGAAAAATGGCGTGGCGCCCGAGCAGGCGAACGCTGTCGTCAATCTTCTTTTCAAACAATACGAGCACAGCGTAGTCGGCGCTCAAGTCGCTCCCGAAACATTGCAGAACATCGAGCGGGCAAACTTCGAACTCACGCCCGTGAGTCGCGGTTTGTCGACGCTGCGCGAACAGTTCTCGCTTTCGTTGAAAGTCTTGATGGGAGTTGTCGCACTCGTCCTGCTGATCGCGAGTGCGAACGTTGCGAACTTGTTATTGGCCCACGGGGCGGCGCGGCGACGCGAGTTTGCCGTGCGACTAGCTGTGGGCGCCGGACGTTTCCGGCTAGTACGCCAGTTGTTCACGGAGAGTGCATTGCTCGTTGCGCTCGGAGCTATCGCGGGCACTGCGCTCGCGTGGTGGGGCACGCGTTTACTGTTGGTGATGGCTTCCGATGGTCCTGAAGCGCTGCCGCTGCAAGTTACGCCAAACATTCGTGTGCTTGCATTCACGATCGGAGCTTCGGTTTTGTGCGCCGTAATTTTCGGTACTGCACCCGCGTTGCGTGCTTCTCGTATCGAACCGAACACTTCACTCAAAGGCGGGAAGACGGCCGCTCTCAGTCCGTTGCGAAATCCACTCGGCAAAGCCTTCGTGGCAGGTCAGGTGGCGCTGTCGCTGCTCCTGCTCGTTGGCGCCGGACTCTTTGTGCGCACGCTGATCAATCTGCAACGCATTCCGACCGGCTTCAACCAGGAAAACGCAATGCTGTTCAAGGTCGACACTTCGACGACCGGCTTGCAGGCAAAAGATCCGAAGCTGCATGTCCTGCTGCGCGACGTTGAAGACCGGGTGGAAGCGATTCCGGGTGTGCAGGCGGCGTCGTTTGCGTTCTTCACTTTTTACCAGGGTGTTTGGACCAGTCCTGCTTACACGCGCGATCAGCCGGACCTCGCCCCCGCACTCCGCAGCATCAGAAACAACATCGTCGGCCCGGACTTTTTCGCAGCGATGGGTATTCCGCTGGTGATGGGTCGAACCTTCGGCCCGCAAGACACGGCCGGCTCGCAAAAAGTCGCAGTGATCAGCGAGGCGATGGTCCAACGATTCTTTCCCGCTGGCGGCTCGCCGCTCGGCAAACGCTTTGGCATCGAGGGACCGAATTCCACCGAGTCGATCGAAGTCATCGGCGTGGTGAAAGACGCCAAGTTTGGAAACCTGACCGAAGACATAAAACCGATTGCTTTCTATCCGCATGCACAACTTCCGGACGTGCTCGGCAACCTCGTCGTGCGTTTCTCAGGACCGGCGAGTGCGGTGGTGCCGCAGGTCCGTCAAACAATCAAACAAGTCAATCCGAACCTGCCGATTGACGACGTCGTGAGTCTGTCCGATCACGTCGGCCGTTCGCTTGTGCAACAGAAACTCGTCGCGCGACTCGGCGCGTTCTTCGGACTGCTTGCGCTGTTGCTCGCGTGTGTCGGTCTGTACGGCGTGATGTCTTACGGCGTAGCGCGGCGCACCAACGAGATCGGGATTCGCATGGCGCTCGGCGCGCAACGGCGCAGCGTGCTGTGGCTCGTCTTGCGTGAGGCGTTGGTGCTGGTCGTGATTGGACTCGTGGTCGGTGTGCTCGCGTCGTTAGTCGTGACGAAGACGGCGGCGTCGTTGCTTTATGAGTTGAAGCCGAATGATCCACTGACGATCGCGATGGCGACGGCGCTGTTGATGGCCGTGGCGCTCTTGGCTGGTTACTTACCGGCGCGACGTGCGGCACGTGTGGATCCGATGAACGCGTTGAGAGACGAGTAAACAGATGTGGCAGGATGTTAAATACAGCGTGCGCACGTTGCTGAAGCGGCCGGGCTTCACCGCGATCGTCGTTACCACGCTCGCACTCGGCATCGGCGTGAATGCAGCGCTATTTACCACTTTCAATCTATTCCTGCGTCCCAAACCGGTGACGGATCCGCAAACGCTTGTACGTCTCACGTTCGAAGGCGGCCGGCGTGAAGATCGTTTCTCGTTTCCTGACTACGCCTACATTCGCGATCACAATCAATCATTCTCCGGCGTGATTGCGGCACAGGAAGAGGAGCATTTTCTGCTCGGTGAAAATAGGTCCAACATCGGACCCGAAGAAGTGCTCGGAAATTTTGTTTCTGACAACTACTTCGCGACGCTCGGTGGCCGCACGCACTGCGGACGTTTCTTCACTGCGGCCGAGAACAGCGTGATGGGTCGCGATGCCGTCGTCGTGCTGACATACAAATTCTGGCAGCGACGCTTTGGCGGTGATGCGCAGATTGTGGGTCAGAGCCTTTTGTTGAATGGCAAGACGTTCACCGTCATTGGCGTAACCAGTCCCGACTTCGTCGGCCTTCGTTACCAGATGCCGGACCTGTGGTTGCCGCTCGCGATGAGAGGCGTGATGCCCACGGTCTACTTCGAAGACGTCGCGCCGGAAGAACGCGATTGGTATGGCGCGCGCGAGTTTCCGTGGCTCACCTTGCACGCGCGCCTTAATGCTGGCACGACTGCGGTCCAGGCACGTAGCGAGTTGAATGTGTTGCTGGCCCAACTCGATACGGGATCGAGCAATGGACCAAAGCCATCGATCGGCGTTTACCCGATCAACGAGATAAAGCACGAAAACGAACTTTGGGGCCTGATGGCTCTGGTTATGGGCGCGAGCGGCCTCGTGTTGCTAATTGCGTGTTTCAACATCGCGAACATGCAGTTAGCCCGTGCCATCTCGCGACAGAAAGAGATTGGCGTGAGGCTGTGTCTCGGCGCTGGTCGCTGGCGCTTGGTACGACAGCTTTTGACGGAGAGTCTGTTGCTGGCGGGGGCGGGTGGTGTTGCGGGAGTGTTGCTGGCATGGTGGAGTTTGAATTTGTTCCTGAGCGTAGTGCTGGCGCGTTATGGTGGCGGCGACGTGACGCGGCTTGCGTTCGATCTGACGCCGGACTGGCGCGTGCTCGCATTCTCGTTTGGTGTCGCGCTGTTAAGCGGCATTGCGTTTGGCCTCGTTCCCGCGCTGCGCGCCACGCAGCCCGATTTGATCGGTGTGATCAAGTCGGAAGGTGCAAACGCAACCGGACGATCGAGTCGATCGAGACTGAGCAGCGCCCTCCTAGTCGCCCAGGTATCGATCTGCCTGGTGTTGTTGATTCCCGCGGGACTGCTGTTGCGCAGTGTGCAGCGAGTGCTCGCAACTGATCCTGGGTTTGCAGCAAACAAACTGATCTCGGTCGGCTACAGTCTCGAGCTGAGCGGCTACGACGATGCGCGTGCAAAAATGTTTCAGCAACAGCTCATCGCGCGGCTCGCTGCTTTGCCGGGTGTACAGAGCGTCAGCCTCGATCGTGAGTTCGACGGCCGCGTTGTGGTCACTCTGTTGGACCAGGCGAGCAATCCTCGAAATCAATTCTCCGATGTGCCGGTGGAAGCGATTCCGGCGACTTACCTGGAAACGATCGGCACACCGATTCTCGCCGGTCGCAACTTTACGTCTGACGAAGTGAACGCGAAAGCCGCAGTCGCGATCGTTAGCGAGTCGACGGCGCGCAATCTCTGGCCGGCCGAAAGTCCGCTCGGAAAATTGGTGCGACTCGAAGAACCGGAGCGTAATGGTGGCTCGCGTGTGCTTTATTCCTCCGCACAGGTGATCGGCGTTGCGCGCGACAATCAGATGTTCAGAATCGGACAAATACCTCCGACCTTCTTCTACCTGCCCGGCGCAACTCCCGGCGAGAGCGATACGACACTGCTGGTTCGTACTTCCGAAGATGCCGCCGCATTGAAGCAGGTAGTCCGGCGTGAGACTTACGCGCTCGAGCCAGTGCTCCGGCTGTTTATCAGCACGTTCGACGAAAACATCGCGAAGGATAGTAGCGTTGTATCGGCACAAGCGGCGTCTCACGGTGCGACGTTTCTCGGTACGCTTGCTCTCCTGCTCGCGAGCGTTGGGATTTACGGCGTGATGGCGTGGTCGGTGGTCCAACGTACGCGGGAGATCGGCATTCGCATGGCGCTTGGTGCGCAGAGTTACAACGTGCTTGCACTCGTCCTGCGACAGGGCATGAAACTGGTGCTGCTCGGAATCGCGATCGGTGTGCCCGCGTCGCTGGCGGCGGCGCAGTTGTTGAAGAGCATGATGTTTGGACTGAGTGCCGCTGACGCGCTCACGATTGGCGCCGTTACCACGTTGCTGATTGGCGTGACGCTGATCGCGTGTTACCTGCCAGCGCGCCGCGCCACACATGTTGATCCAGTGGAAACACTAAGACATGAATAGGAAGAGCTATGAACACTTTACTTCAAGACATTCGCTTTGGACTGCGCATGCTGCTCAAATCCCCGAGCGTCAGCATTGTCGCCACCATCGCACTCGCACTCGGCATCGGCGCGAACACCGCGATCTTCAACGTCGTGAACGCAGTGTTGCTGCGGCCGCTGCCGTTTCCGAATCCGGAGTCGCTCGTCGCTGTCTTTGAAACCAACCCGGAACGCGGTCTGCAGCGCGGCTCGCATTCATATCCAAACTTCATGGACGTGCGCGCGCAGAACACGGTGTTCGAGCACATGTGTTCGTATCACGGCGGCGACTTCATCATGACGGGCCGGGGCGAGCCCGCGCGGCTGCAGGGCGAGATCGTGACCGCTGATCTTTTTTCACTCCTCGGCGTGCAACCGATGCTGGGCCGCACTTTTCTTCCTGACGAAGACAAGCCAACTGAAACAGGCCGCGTCGTGGTGCTCAGTCATGCGCTGTTTCAAAATCGGTTTGGCGGAGATCCGTCGATCGTCAATCAAGCCATCACGCTGGACGGCATCAAGTTTACGGTTGTTGGCGTGATGCCTCGGGACTTTGAGTTCCCGGTTCAAAACGATCCGGTCGAGCTGTGGACCACGATCGCGGGCGATGCTTCCGGCAAAGAGCCAATCACGAGCCAACGCGGCGCACACTTTCTGCAAGTGATTGGGCGTCTGAAGCAGGGGGTCAGTAAGGAACAAGCCCAGGCGGAACTCACCACCATCGCCTCGCGGCTCGAGCAACAGTATCCCGACACAAATACGCGTCGCACACTACGACTCGAGCCTGCTCTGAACGCGCTGGTCGGCGACATTCGCCCCGCGTTGCTGATACTGCTGGGCGCAGTTGCGTGTGTGTTGTTGATCGCGTGTGCGAACGTCGCAAACCTGCTGCTCGCGCGTGCGACGAGCCGTCACAAAGAGATGGCCATTCGCTCCGCGCTCGGCGCGAGTCGCATCCGCGTCGTGCGACAATTGCTGACCGAGAGCGTGCTGCTTTCGATCATCGGCGGCAGTGTTGGACTGCTGCTTGCCGTGTGGTGGTCCGATCTCCTCGTCGCGCTCGGCAAGGAAGATATTCCGCGCGCAGTCCATGTTGGTATGGATTGGCGCGTACTCGGCTTCACGCTCGGCGTCTCGCTGTTGACCGGTCTTATCTTCGGCCTCGCACCTGCATTTCATTCTTCGAAGACTGAACTGGTGGAGTCGTTGAAGGAAGGTGGCCGCGGTACGAGTGAAGGGGCACGTCGCAATCGCGTGCGAAATGTTTTAGTCGTAACAGAGCTCGCGATCGCAGTGGTCCTGCTGGTCGGTGCGGGACTGCTGATTCAGAGTCTCTGGCGACTGCAAAAAGTGAACAGCGGTCTGCAAGGGGAAAACGTCCTCACGTTCAACGTCACGCTTCCCGAAGTCAAATACAACGCCGACAAGCAGGCGCAGTTTTTCATCGACTTGAAGCAGCGTCTCGAAGCGACGCCGGGCGTGCAATCGGCGAGCGCCGTACTGCCGCTGCCGTTGAATGGCGATCGGTTCATGATCTCGTTTGAGATCGATGGCAGGCCGGTAGCGCCCAAGGATCAGCCCGCGGCCGACTTCTTCGCGGCCGGAGTCGATTACTTCAAGACGATGGGCATACCGATGATCAGGGGCCGCGACTTCGATAATCGCGACAAGCATGGCGCCACGCCCGTGGTCATCGTCAACGATGCGTTCGCGCACCAGTTTTTTCCGAACGAAGACCCCATCGGAAAACGTATCAAACCCGGGATCAATACCTACGAGGATGAAGAATCGCCGTGGCGCGAGATCGTCGGCGTCGTCGGCGACGTCAGAAATCGCAACCTGAGTACCGAGCCGAAGCCGGGTTATTACGTCCCGCAAACGCAGGTGCCGTTCAGCCAGCTTGTTGGCGTGGTCAAGACGACGGGCGATCCGCGCAGTTTGATTTCAGCGGTCACGAAACAGGTTGCGGCCATGGACCAGGACGTCCCGATCTTTGGCATCAAGTCGATGCCGGAGTACTTGTCGGCGTCGGTTGCGGCGCCGCGTTTCAGCACGACGTTGCTGACGATCTTTGCGGCGGTCGCGTTGGTGCTGACGGTGGTTGGGTTGTATGGGGTGATGAGTTACTCGGTCGCGCAACGCACGAATGAGATCGGGATTCGACTCGCGCTCGGTGCACAGTCGCGCGACGTGTTGCTGATGATCGTGAAACAAGGCGGGGTGCTGATCCTGCTGGGACTTGTGATTGGGCTCGCTGGCGCGTATGCGCTGACGCGGCTGATCGCGAGTTTGTTGTTTGGCATCACGGCCAAGGATCCGATCACGTTTGGCGCAGTGGCGGTGTTGCTGGCGATCGTGGCGTTGCTGGCCTGTTATGTGCCGGCGTTGCGCGCGACGAAAGTCGATCCGATGGACGCCCTTCGTTGCGAATAGGTACACAAAAAGCACAAAGAAGATCACAGAAGGCACAAAGGGAGAGTTAGGGATCAGGACGTACAAGGGGAATTAAGCGATCAGGAATTTCATTTGTGTTCTTTTATGTGCCTTTTGTGAACAAGGAGATCGTCGATGGGGTTAGTAGCTGATATCAAGTTTGGTGCGCGGATGCTGTTGAAGAGTCCGATGATGACGTTTGTAGCGTTGTGTGCACTCACGCTCGGTATCGGGGCGAACACCGCGATCTTCAGCGTCGTTAATGCAGTGTTGCTGCGCAGCTTTCCGTACAGCGATCCGGAGCGACTCGCGCTCGTGTGGGAAAGGCGACAGGGCGGGCGCGACCAGAACGTTATCAATCTCGGCAACTTCTCCGATTGGAAAGATCAGAACCAGGTCTTCTCAGACATGGCTGTCTTTTTCGATCGCAGCTTTAACCTCACGAGTGATGGTGAACCGGAAGAGATTACAGGACAGTATGGCACCACCAATCTGTTTACTGTGCTCGGGACGAACCCGGTTCTCGGTCGCACGTTTGCCGCGGACGACGGCGGCGAAGATCAGGCGCGCGTGATCGTGATCAGCTACGGGCTGTGGCAGCGACGCTTCGGCGGCGACATGCAGATCGTGGGACGGCAGATCTCGCTGAACGAACGGCCCGCAACGATTATCGGCGTGATGCCGGCGACGTTCGGCTGGCACATTCAACGTGGCACGCAAGCGAGTAAGCCCGCCGACGTCTGGGTGCCGTTTCAGATCACGAACGATCTGCGCCAGCGTCGCGGGCGTTTCGCTTCTGCTGTCGCACGTCTGAAGCGGGGCGTCTCGATGGCCCAGGCGCAGCAGGAGATGCAAACGATCGCGGCGCGTCTCTCGCAGCAGTATCCGAACTTCAATACTAACTGGGGCGTGAACGTCGTTCCGCTTCGCACACAGATGACGGGCGAGATCAAACGCCCGTTGCTAATCCTGCTCGGCGCGGTTGCTTTCGTGCTGCTGATCGCTTGTGCGAACGTCGCGAATCTCTTGCTCGCGCGGGCAAGCTCGCGACGAAAAGAGATCGCAGTTCGTGCCGGACTCGGCGCAGATCGCTGGCGCATCGCGCGGCAGTTGTTGACTGAGAGCGTGATGCTGTCGTTACTCGGCGGCACGCTCGGTGTCCTCGTCGCGTGGTGGGGCACGAAGGCACTCGTCGCGCTGAGTCCGCCTGCGCTGATGGATCTCAAAACGGTGAGTGTCAGTCTGCCGGTACTCGCGTTCACGCTGGGCCTGTCAGTTCTCACCGGCATGGTGTTTGGACTCGTTCCTTCACTCGAAGCGACGCGCTTCGATCTGCACGGCTCACTTAAAGAAGGCGGCAAGAGCGTCGGTGGCAGCACGGGAAGCCATCGTGTGCGCAGCGTGTTTG
>DATNDM010000321.1:0-4906 GCA_035553235.1 Pyrinomonadaceae bacterium
TGACACTCGACTTGCTACGCCACTATCTCGAGCCGCACATCTGGTCCTGCAAATGATTGCGGACGCAGCTCGTACTCATAGCCAATGCCGCCGCCGTAGCACCGGCCAAGTGCTAATTCGTCCGGCACAAAATATTCCTGCCACTGCCCGCCTTCCGTGACTCGCTCATTTACGTTCTGCGCCAGTGCGGCGAAGGTCATTCCTTCATCGAAGGTGACGCCCAGCGGTAGAGACCGTGCAAACAAGCCGAACGCATCCGCTAATTCCTCATACTTGCGGCCATTGTGGACGTGCGTGGTTGTTACAGCACTTTCCCCGGTTAGTCGCGACAACAGCACCTGCCAACAACTCAGCAGCACTACGTCTTCGCTGCATTGCAGCCGCTGGGCCAATTCTGCGACGCGTGTGTTTAGCGCGACCGTGGTGCTTGCGCGTTGGACCGGCGATTGCGACTCCGCTTCCGATGCGTCAGCGTGTCTCGTGGGCGCCGCAAACGGGAGGGTCACGTTATGAGCGCGACCCGTTTGCTGCTGTTGCCAATACTCTTTTCCGATGAAAGCTTCGTCATCCTCTAACACTTCATTCTGCCATTCAGAGAACTGCAGGTACTGGACGGGCTCTGCACTCTCATCTGCACGGTTAACGTAAGCCGTGCCGATCTCTCTGAACAGATTGTGTAGCGTGAGGGTGTCGGCACAGACGGCGGGCATCGAAAGCGCCAGTAAGCATGACTGATCGGTTAACGGAAGCGCCGCTGCATGTAATGTCGCGCCGCCTGCAAGATCGAAAGAGACTTCCCGCTCCTGCTCCATCAACGCGCGGCCCAACCGCTTGAAATCGTCAATACCCGAGATGTCTCCGCCCTGATTCGAGAACGTGGCGGGATCAATAACTCGCCAATCGAACCGGCTTTCATCCGAGATGACTTGCAGCGGCAGCTTGCTCGCCGTTGGACGGACAAAGCGGGTGCGCAGAATGCCATGTCGCGAAATTACGGTCGAGATGGCGTCACGTAATGTGGACAAGTCAACAAAGCCGTCCAGCCGAATAACACACTGCGCGAGCAGAGGTCGGAAAAAGCCCCGTTGGCGTAGGAAAACCTGGGACTGTTGCGGTGAAATCCGATAGCCTTCAATGTCCTTTGTCATAAATGCTCCTATGCGGTTGTGGTGTGGCTGTGAATCAAGGTCTCAAGCGATGAAACGTTGAGGTGAGTGTCATTCGATCTCTCAGGCGGCTTTGCACAAGTCCCTACGTTATGGATTTCTCTGTGCAACCTCTGTGTTCTCTGTGTCTCTGTGGTGGATCAATTCCGAACAAAACACACCACAAAGACACAGAGAACACAGAGGTTGCACAGAGAAGCGGGCCTTCGTGACTTTGCTTTTCTCTGCGCCATCTCGGCGTTCTCTGCGTCTCTGCGGTGAGCTATTGCTGAATTAGTTAACCGCAGAGACGCAGAGAGCGCAGAGGTTGCGCAGAGAAATCAATAATTCGGCACTTTTTGTGCAAAGCCGTCTGAGGCTCGCAGGCGAACAATTAATCCCATCGACCGTAGCCTTTTTGCGTGATTGTCTTGGGTTCGATAGTTCTGAACCTCTTGAGCTTTCCGGCTTCGATTTTCATCCGAAGTTGCTCGTCAGTTTCCTCACGGTTTCTTACATCGACTTCGGTTACGGCCCTCAGGTAAGGAAACGCTGTGGTGCTTAACCTCAAGCGTACATAGTTGACGTTCTGAAACGTGGTCTTCATCCCTATTTCAGAAAAGATTTCGCCCATGGTCCGCCGGCCATCAACGAGCTCGACGATTTGTTGCAGCGATTTTGGCGGTCGTGCGAGCGGGTAAGGCAGCTGACGGTCTGAAGGTTTATAGAGGTCGTCTGCCTGCCGAATGAAACTTCGCTGAGTTGTAGCAGCGCGTTTGAAGCGCGTTCGTAAAAACGTGTCGCAGATTTCCTTTTCGTCCTTTCGACGACGCGGACTGTCTTTGCGCTGGAACGTGAACCATAGTTGTGGCGAGCGTTCGAACAGCAAGTGATTTGTCACCTGCCAGCGCTTCGTATCAGGTAAGGCATCGTAGGCGGCTTGCAGTTCCGGATCTGTGAATGACATGCTCCACGAAATCGTGCCGGTATCAAACATGTCGTAACACGGATACAGCATCTCGAGATTGCAGCGAGCACCCAAATCCTCAAACGATTCCACTGTGTAACTATTCTCAACCGGTTGAATCAGTAAATCTGCCAGCAGGCAATCAGGTAACTCGTCGACATTCGCTTCGGTGACGTTCCCAAAATTCGTCAACCGAATTTCGCTCGCGATTCTCTTCGCCCTGGTCAAGTCAGCTTCGTAATTTACCGACTCGGATTCTCCGCCCAGCAAACGTATCGCTTTCTGGAAAGCCGTAGTCGGCAGTCTCTCGTACCGGTTGTAGACCATCAATTCCATGATGCCGGTCCGCTTCAGCGCGCCCGCCAGTTTTTGCAGGCTCGTTTCCGGATTCGCATTGTGATGAATGACCCCCGTGCAGATAACGTAGTCAAACTCTTCCTCATAAGGCACCTGGTTGATGCTCTCATTACGCAACTCCAGGTTTTTCACACCCAGTTCCTGCGCCGTGCGTGCTCCCAGGGCCAGCGACTGTTTCGATAAATCTGACCCGATCACCTGTGCGTCGGGAAAGTTCAACGCCGTAATCACCGCCTGGTTTGTACCGCAGCCGGCCACCCAAATCTTCAACCGTCCGGACAGTGTTTGGTGTGTCCAGTCGCCGAGGTTCTGGTTGAGCATGATGGTGTGAAACTGAGGATCGATTAGGCGATCAAACTTCTGCGGACGCCAGGGAAATGGAAACCTGCCGTAGAATTGAGCGTTCGTTTGATCGACGGAATCCTGCGACTGCCACGGCAGCACGGTATTATCATCGCTAGTCATGAATTGGTTTGACATGATCAGATCCTTTGGGTTGAGTGACTATGTAGGAGAGTCGTTTTTCACGGAACTTACAGGTGCTGTTGATCCTGCAAATCCTCAAAACTGACGTTCAATTTTGTTGAGTTCGTCTAGCCTTGCACGAAGTCTGTCTAGCTCTTCTCTGTGCAACCTCTGTGTTCTCTGTGTCTCTGTGGTTGTTTTTTCGAACAATTCTTAACCACAGAGACACAGAGAACACAGAGGTTGCACAGAGAAGAACTCCGCAAACGACTTTCGTGCAAAGCGAGTTCGTCTCTAGGACAGAGAAATTTTCCTGGACGTGATGGTCTTGAATTTCGTGAAGTTCGATTTCTCGAGCTCCTTCTTTTTCTCGTCGTCAACCACCTGGGCCGAGTCGCCGAAGCTATACTGTCCCGCGTTTTGCACAGCGGCCAGATGAGGACACGCGGACGTTGTCAGCAGCATCCGCGCCTGATTGACATTGCGGAACGAGGTTTCGATTTCGTGTTGTTCAAAGATTTCACGCATCGTGCGCCGGCCGTCAACAGCATTCGCGATCGCTCTGACTGTATCTTTGGGTTGCGACACCGGGTAAGGAAACAGCATTGGCGATAGCCGATAATGACCGTCGGCTTGCCGGATATAACTTCTTTGCGTGGTGCTGGTCTTTTGGAACCGCGTTTCCAGGAACTCTTCGCAGATCTGCCGTTCATCTTTCCTTGGGCGACCGCTGTCCTGGCGTTGAAAGTAGAACCATAACTGCGGCGAACGCTCGAAGAGCAGATGGTTCGTGACTTGCCAACGACGCGTGTCAGGCAGTGAATCATATTCACTCCGCAATATCGGGTTTGAGAACGACAGGTTCCACGAATCCGTCGTGGATGGATTGTCATACATGTCGCAGCACGGGAGGAGCATCTCCAGACCACGACTCGCGGCGAGGTCATCGAACGATTCGACCGTGTAACTGTTTTCTACCGGCAGGATCAGCAAATCCGCCAGCATGCAATCCGGATACTCATCAACCGAGCCGCGATGCAACGCGAAGTGCTTTAGCTTAACGTCGCCGACAATCTTCTTCGCTCTGGCCAGATCCCGATCAAACTGTGGTGTTCCGGAATTTTCTCCAAGCACCCTGATGGCCTTCTGGAAAGCACTCGTCGGCAGCCGCTCGTAACGGTTGTACACCATCAATTCCATGATGCCGCTCGGCTTCAGCGCCGCAGCCAGACGACCCAGCGTCTCGCCGGGATCGGCGTTGATCATGATGACGCCCGTGCAGAGGATGTAATCAAACTCTTCGGCATAAGGCACCTGGTTGATGCTCTCATTACGCAACTCCAGGTTGTTGACACCGAGCTCCCGCGCCGTGGTCGCGCCCAGCTCCAGCGACTGTTTTGATAAATCCGAACCGATCACCTGCGCGTCGGGAAAGTTCAACGCCGTAATCACCGCCTGATTGGTCCCGCAGCCAGCCACCCAGATTTTGGCCCGTGCCGGTATTGTTTGGTGCGCCCAGTCGCCGAGATTCTGATTGAACATCCTGGTCTGAAACTGAGTATCGTCCAGGCGATCAAGCTTCATCGGACGCCAGGGAAATGGAAACTTGCCGTAGAAGTGTGCGTTGAGCTGGTCCACGACTTCCGGCGACTCCGCCAGCATTACATTGCCGTCATCACTGTTCATTTAAGATTGTCCTATCGATGAGATTTATTGGTGGTTGTTAGACGATCTCGCTGTAGCTCGACATCTCGCCCATCGCTACCAGGAGTTTGCGTTCACCTACAAAAGAATTGCGGGCGTGAGCACTAAGCACGTTGTCGAGCATCATGATGTCGCCTGGCTGCCATTTGAAAGCGACTTCGAGTTTTGCGTAAACAGTTAGAATTGCATCCATCGCGGAGTCGTCAATAGTTGAACCGTCGCCGTAGTAACAGGCTCTGGGTAGATCTTCTTCGCGATATAACGAATA
>DATNDM010000322.1:0-3387 GCA_035553235.1 Pyrinomonadaceae bacterium
GGCGTGGATCGATTTGACGGGGTTGATGCCCGAGGGTGAGCTACAGGATCCGGAAGCCGTGTTGAACGGAATCGCTTACGACCAGGCAAGCGATAAGCTGTACGTCACGGGCAAACTCTGGCCACGGCTGTTCGAGATCAAAGTAAAGCGTTAACCACGGATGAGACGGATCGACGAACGGATTTAATTCGGTTCAAGCGGCTTTGGACAAAGCCGGTGACATTGCTTTTCTCTGCGCTACCTCGGCGTTCTCTGCGTCTCTGCGGTGAGTTATTGCTGAATTAGTTAACCCGCAGAGACGCAGAGAACGCCGACGTGGCGCAGAGAAATCAATAATTCGGCACTTTTTGTGCAAAGCCGGTCAAGCAACAGCATGCGTTTTGGAACATACTTTCGGGCATTTTCTTACGCCATGATTGCGGTGGCGATGCTGGCGCTCGTGCTTGCGGGAGGGTTGAGCGCGGGGCTGGCGCTCGTCTTTTTCGCGGTGATGGTCGCCGGCTGGTTACTCGAGAACACGAAGTGGCAACTGCCGGAACGTTACGGCCTCGCCATCGTGTTGCTCTCCATCCCGCTGTTTTATTTCGACTGGCATTACCAGAAAGCCATTGGCGAACCGACCGAGCGTCTCGGCGTTACGGCGCTCGCACACCTGATCGTGTTCCTTTCCGCCGTAAAGCTTTTGCAGGTGAAGAAAGATCGCGACTGGGTTTTTCTGTACCTGATCTCGTTCTTCGAAGTCCTGCTCGCAGCGGGACTGAGTTTCAGTCCGGTGTTTCTCGGCACACTCACGCTCTATCTGCTGTGTGGTTTGTCCGCCGTCACGGCGTTTGAAATTCAAAAGGCCCGCCGTACGCTGCCGCTCACGGAGACGCGCCTGCTCGTGCCGCCCGATTCGCGCGTCTTCAGAAAGTCTGGCCTGCGCTCGTGGCGCACCAGCGAAGCCGCACGCCTTCCGATTGTCGCCGTCGCGTTGCTGGTTCTGATCTTCGTACTCGCGTTGCCGTTGTTTCTGATCGCACCACGCTCGGGCGCTGCGGCACTGACGCGCAACGGTGGCCCATCTCCAAACTTCATCGGCTTCTCTGAAAACGTCACGCTCGGACAAATCGGAACACTCAAGCAAAACGACGCCATTGTGATGCGCGTGCGCGTTGAAGATGCCCAACCGCAGCGCGAGTTGCGCTGGCGCGGCGTTGCACTCGACGAGTTCACAGGCTTCGGCTGGCGTAAGTCACCGCAGGCGCGCCAGCTCGACGTGATCGCTGAACGCGCCGGCTTCTTCAAAGTCGACACGACTGAAGCTCTCCATCGACTCACAACTCAAACGTTCTTTCTCGAGCCGCTGGAATCACCCGTGCTCTTCGCGGCGCCGCGTGTGGTTGCGATTCAGGGCGATCTGCCGTGGGTTCGTGTTGACGAAGAAGGTTCGATTCAGACGCGTCGCCACGATTTCGAGCGCATCATCTACAAAGCACTTTCGGACACGAACGAGCCGCGCATGGATCAACTGCGTAGCGATCTGCGGCCGCTGCCCGTGCCTTACTATCGTTACCTGCAACTGCCCGAAAAGCTCGATCCGCGCATCGGTCCACTCGCAACGAAGATCATTCTGAACGCGAATGCGAATAATCGTTACGATGCGGCGAAAGCTATCGAGTCGTACCTGCAGCGCGAATACGCTTACTCATTCGACATGAAAGCGAGCGGACCGGAGCCGGTCGCTGATTTTCTGTTCAATGTGAAGAGCGGTCACTGCGAATACTTCGCCTCCGCGATGGTTTTGTTGTTGCGCACTCACGGCATCGCGGCGCGCATCGTTAACGGCTTTTTGCCGGGTGAATACAACGATGCCGCGGGCGCTTACACGGTTCGGCAACAGGACGCGCACTCGTGGGTCGAGGTCTACTTTCCGGAGACACGTGCCTGGGTAACGTTCGACCCAACGCCGCCGGCCGGCCGCACGGAGCCAGTGCGTACGGGGTTCGCGGCGCAATTGCAAAAGTACGGTGAAGCGATCGAGTTGCTGTGGTTTCAGTATGTAGTCGGTTACGACAAGCAGGAACAGCACTCACTCGCGACGTCAATTCAACATCGCGTGTTTGATTACGGTCGCATCGCTTCGAACATGCTGACTACGATGAGTGAGTACTTGAACGGCAACGTGCTCGCGGTCGCGGCGGGTATCACGGCATTCGCTCTTGCGCTGCTACTCGCAGTTTTAAGCAAACGGCTCTGGCGCTGGACGCGCGGCGGGTTGGTGGGTTCGACAGCAGACGGGCGCGCTTATTCGAACGTTCAGTTTTACGAACGTCTGACGTCGTTGATGGAGCAGCGCGGTGTTTCGCGCGACAAGCACCTGACACCGCTCGAGTTTGCGAACACGTTGAGATCGAACGATGTGATGGTGATCACGCGGGCTTATAACCGCGTGAGATTTGGCGGGGAGAAGCTTTCGGCGACGGAGCGGAAAGAAGTCGAGCGCGCATTATTTGAATTGGAAGGTAAAGAGCCGCAGGTGAACACAAAACGCTGATCTGCGTTCATCGGCGGCTAAAAAATGTTTTGATGAAAAAAGTCGGATTTATCAGTCTGGGATGTCCGAAGAACCTCGTCGATAGCGAGTTGATGATGGGACAGCTCAAGCAACACGGATATGAGATCACCTCGGACGCTACGGATGCAGACACGGTCGTAGTCAACACGTGTGGGTTTATCGATTCGGCGAAGAAGGAATCGATCGACACGATCCTCGAAGCGGCGCAACTCAAAGCCAACGGCGGGGCGAAACGATTGATCGTCGCTGGTTGCTTGGTCGAGCGTTATCGCGACGAATTGAAAGCCGAGATCCCCGAGGTTGACGCGTTCATCGGCACTAACCAAATCAACGATATCCTCGCCGTTTGCGATCCCAGGACCAACACTCGCTCACTCCCCGTCGTACCGCTCGGAAATCAAAGCGCGACGTACCTCTACGACGATTCGACACCGCGCGTACTCGCCACACCATCACACTACGCGTTCGTGAAGATTGCCGAAGGCTGCGATCGTCCTTGTGCGTTCTGTTTCATCCCGCAGATGCGCGGACACTTTCGCAGTCGTCGCTTCGGATCGATCATCGCCGAAGCACATCAGCTCGCGGAAGAAGGCGTGAAGGAAATCGTCCTCGTGGCTCAGGACTCTTCGCGCTACGGTGAGGATCTCGGCAAGCAGGACGCGCTTGCGCGTTTGTTGCGCGAACTGTCGCACGTCGACGGCATCGAATGGGTGCGCGTGATGTACACCTATCCGACGCACATCAGCGACGCTTTTCTCGACGTGCTCGCCGAAGAGCCGAAAGCGGTGAAGTATCTCGACATGCCTTTGCAGCACGCGTCGCAGAACGTG
>DATNDM010000323.1:0-4722 GCA_035553235.1 Pyrinomonadaceae bacterium
AATTGCAAGCCTCCTATTGTGGCCCAGCGTAACTTTCGTCTCTGCCTGCGTTGCCCAGACTGGCACTGCGTAACCCGGACATCCGTCCAGTCATATGAAAAGGAGCAGTGATGAAAAGAATCGTAAAAACCATTTACATTCTGACACTCGTAATCAGCATCCAAACCCTTCTCGTCACAACTGCATTGGCCCAGGACTGGGCCCAGTGGGGACGAGACCCGCAACACACCTCGCAAATCAACGTCGCCGGCCAGAATCTCAATCGCAATCTGGCGGACGTCATTTACGACTCGACCGTCCCCGGTGAAATATCAGCAGCCAACCAATTATTTGGGGAGGCGGACCTGCTGGTGCACTATCAAGTGCCGCTGATCGACGGCAATGACGTCTACATGGAGTTCAAGTCCGGTAACCCGAGCAAGAATACTTTCGCGCAAATGAACTGGGCCGAGAACAAGCTCAGCTGGCAGAACGGCACGCTGGTCCAAGCCTGGAGTTTCGCCAGCGACTGGAAAGCCCCGGGCAACTATTCAGATTTCTGGGAACCGGTTTTTCACTCGGTACTCGCTAATGGCGCTCTCTATGTGCCCGGCGCGGGCGGTACGATCTTCAGGGTCAACAAGTCGACAGGCGCTCAGGTTGTGCGAATAAATCCGTTCGGCACTATCGACAGTAATACATACACAGCCGGCCCCATCAGTGCCGATACTTCAGGCAATCTCTATTACAACGTGGTCAAGCTTCAACCCGGCGGAAGTTTTTATAGTAAAGACTCGGTCGATTCCTGGCTGGTGAAGGTGGCGCCCGACAACAGCGCAACCAAGGTCAGCTATTCCGTGCTTACGCCTGGTACGCCAGGCCCTGATGATCCATGCGAGATATCATTCTCAACTGCTCTGCTTCCCTGGCCACCGAGCCCGACAGCCGTTGCGCCGACGGTTCGCTGTGGTCCAATGCGCGTAGCACTTAATATCGCTCCCGCAATTGCGCCTGACGGAACGATCTACAGCATCACACGTTCACATGCGGCATTCGCGAACCGCAGCGGATATCTCGTCGCAGTGAACCCGAATTTGAGTCTTAAATGGATCGCGTCATTGAACAATCGCTTCAATGACGGGTGTGGTGTGGCCATCGGTTCGGGAGGGGTGCTGCCGCCAAACGGGCAACCGGGTGGCTGCCGTGCCGGAGCAAACTTCGGAGTTGATCCCGGTGTGAATCACGCGGGCGGCGGACGAGTGTTGGATGATTCTTCTGCCTCTCCTACTGTAGCGCCGGACGGCAGTGTGTTCTACGGTGCTTACAGCAGGTACAACTATGCTCAAGGACACTTGATGCACTTTAGCGCCTCCGGTGCATATCTTGGGGCATATCGATTCGGTTGGGATCTCACCGCGGGGATAGTGCCACATGGAAACAGTTACTCGGTTGTGATCAAAGACAATCAGTACGGAGAGGTTGGATCCTATTGTGACGTAGAAGCCGTTTGTCCTTCTGATCGCACAGTAGCAAACTCGGCTGGTTACCCTGAGGCTTATTTCATCACTCAGCTTAATCAGAATTTAAACGTTCAGTGGCGCTTTCAAAACACAAACACGTTCAGTTGCTCTCGCCAACCGGACGGTTCTGTCACTTGCGTCAGCGACCACCCGAACGGCTTTGAATGGTGCGTCAATGCCACGGTCATCGATGTCAACGGGGTAGTTTACGCGAACAGCGAGGATGGGAACCTCTATGCGATAAATTCCGATGGAACGCTGAAACAGAACATCTTCCAGCAGCTCGCGCTTGGAGCGGCTTATACCCCAGCGTCGATCGGCCTCGACGGAAAGATTTATTCCCAGAATGCGGGACACCTGTTCGTCGCAGGCAATTAAACGCGCTTAACTAAGGCAAGCCACGGATAACACGGATCGGATTTGATCTGTGTTATCCGTTTTATCTGTGGCAAATAATTATTCTTCGAGAACGGGCAGGTACGCGCGCCATGGGCCAACGGCGTCGCGGTATTGCTTCGACATCACGCGGGCGACTTGCCTGAGGTGTCCGAGATCATGCACCACCCACGTGGACAACAACTGCCGCAACGTCACCACACCGAACTCAGGATGGCGGCCACGCTTATCGAGAAGACCGTCGGTGAGGTTCAGCGCCTGCAACTTGCGCAGGCTTTCAGCGCGGAGGTGCGCGAACGTGTCGAGCAACTCGCCCACCGATTTTCCTTGAGAGTGTTCAAACATCGCCTCGCGATTGAACGGTTCGAAAGCTCGCGTCTCACCGTGCTCGAGGATCATCGTCGCACGCGGAATCCAGTCAGTCTCTTCAGCATGAATCAAGTGACCAATCACATCGTAAGGACTCCACGTCTCGGGGCCCTCGTTCTGAATCAGCCACGGCTCAGGCAAATCACGCAGCAGAGTATCGAGTGTTGCAGGCGTTCGTTTAAGGACGACTATCGCTTGTTCGATTTGAAATTCCATTTGACACCAACTCCATCACGCTACAATAAACGAGATTGTAGGATGGAACCAGCGTGGAAAACTTCAGTTCTGCGATCGCGATTTGAGTGTGAGGAGGACAATCTCCGGAGGCACGCCAAAACGAACTGGAACGATGCTCGTGCCGATTCCGGTAGTTACAAACAGGTGATGGTTGTTTTCGAACACGTGGCCGCGTTCCCAGCGGTCGCCGTATTTGGACGACTCAATCACGGCGCCGATCAAGGGAAACCTGACCTGCCCGCCGTGAGTATGGCCCGCCAAAACCAGCTGCACTCGCGGCGGGACATCTGGAAAGATGTCGGGATTGTGTGTGAGCGCAAGCAGTGGTTGACCTTCCGGAACCTTCGCCACTGTTTCAGCGATCCGTTGTGGACGCGTCCAAAGATCCGCGAGGCCGATGAGCCACAGCGAAGTGCCGCGCACGTCGATTTGCGCGGCTTCATTCTCGAGCACTTTGATCCCGTTTTGTTCCAGGCCCCTGCGGACTCGAACGGCGCTGTACCACGAATCGTGATTACCAAGCACTGAGTAAACACCGAGCGGCGCGCGCAGATCTTTCAAAATGGGACCAAAGACTTCGGGCCCCACGCGACGCGTCACCCAACCATCGCTCGACATGTAATCGCCGAGAATGACAATGAGATCGGGTTGAAGTTGATTCGTGCGTTCGACGATCGTGCGCAGCTTTTTCTCCGTGATGAACCAGTTGTCGACGTGAATGTCGGAAATGACCGCGACGCGTAAGCCGTCGAGCGGTTGCGGCCAGTTATCGAGCTCGATTGTTTGTTGGTGGACTACGAGGCGACCCGGCTCGATGAGGAAGGCCCAAAACCCTACGCCGCCGAGCAGCAACGTGATCGCAGCGAACGTGACTCGCAGTCGTTTCGGCCACACAGGCGCGCGGCCCCATGCCGCTGGCCCAGACGAGCGCCGCACTTCGTTGTAAAGAAACAGCACGAGCCCGAGCAGAACGGCAACGGCAACGACGAACGCTACACTCATAAAAGTCTTGACAGTCTATCCACAGATTACACAGATTGCCCAGACTGTTTATACAATCTGCGTGACCTGTGTAATCTGTGGATAAGGAACCCCTCCAATGAGACAAATACTTTCGACTCTTCTCGTGCTGTCCTGCGTAGTCACGAATGTCTTTACGCAAACGCCCGACCGACAGTTCATTCGCACCGACGCGAAGCTGATCGCGCTCACGCACGTGCGTGTGATCGACGGCACCGGCGCCGAAGCCAAAGGCGATCAAACAATCATCATCAGCGACGGAAAGATCCAATCCGTTCAGCCGGCCGCGACGGCAAAGATACCTGCCGATGCGCAGACGCTCGATCTCAACGGCTACACAGTGCTGCCGGGCCTGGTCGGAATGCACAATCACATGTTCTTTCCAATGGGCGGCTCGCCGCCGATGTATTCGAACATGGGAATCAGTTTTCCGCGCCTTTACCTCGCGCTCGGTGTTACGACGATTCGCACGACCGGCAGCGTTGCTCCTTATTCCGATCTCGAAATCAAGAAGCTGATCGATGCGGGACGGATGATCGGTCCGAAGATGCACATCACCGCGCCGTATCTCGAAGGTGTTGGATCGTTCACGCCCGTGATGCACACGCTGACCGGACCGGAGGACGCGCGCAAGCTCGTGAATTACTGGGCTGACCTCGGCGCCACGTCGTTCAAAGCGTACATGAACATCACGCGCGCTGAGTTGAGCGCGGTGGTCGAAGAAGCACACAAACGCGGACTCAAAGTCACGGGCCATCTTTGTTCGATCGGTTACAAGGAAGCAGCCGAGATTGGCATCGACGATCTCGAGCACGGCTTGTTTGCAGATTCGGAGTTTGTTCCGAACAAAGAGCCGGACAAATGCCCGCAGGGCGTTTCGAATAGTCTTCGTCAACTCGACTTAAACAGTCCCGCAGCGCAGGAGATGATTCGCACGCTCATCGCGAAGAACGTGGCGGTCACGTCGACGTTGCCGGTGTTTGAAGCCGGCGGCGCGCCGTTGGCCCAAACAGGAATCGGAGCGAGCAGTGCGTTGTTGAATCAACGTGTTTTGAATGTGATGTCGACAGACGCGCGCGTTCGTTACTTGCAGGCACGGGCGCGCGTCTCACCGGAAGCGAATTTCATCCCGCTGATGCGGAAGGCGATGGACTTCGAACGCGCCTACGTGAAAGCTGGTGGACTGCTCATCGCGGGACTC
>DATNDM010000324.1:0-4361 GCA_035553235.1 Pyrinomonadaceae bacterium
TTACACACAATCCGCAGATTGTTTTACAGAATCTGTGTGATCTGTGTAATCTGTCGATATATGCTTGCGGTAATCGGCGCGCTCTTTGCCAATGCTCTGATCGCCATACTGAAGCTGGTAGCGGCCGTGATTACCGGTTCCTCCGGCATGATGGCTGAGGCGCTGCATTCGGTCGCGGATACGACAAATCAGATCTTTCTTTTGTTGGGTTTGCGCTTCTATAAGCGGCCGGCCTCCGACAAGCACCCATTTGGTTATGGGAAGGAACGGTTTTTCTGGTCTTTCATAGCGGCGATTTTTATTTTCGGCGTGGGTGCGACATACGCGATCTACGAGGGCATCGAAAAACTCGCGCATCCACATCCGCCGACGAACCTGGTCTGGGCCTATGCTGTGCTCGCCATCTCGTTCGTGCTCGAGTCAGGGTCGATCGCGCTGGCTCTGTACCAGGAAATTAAAGAGGCGCATCACGAAGGCCTGACGTTTGGCCAGTACCTGCGTGAGTCGAAAGATCCGACCGCGAAGACAGTGATCTTTGAAGACTCAGCCGCGCTGATCGGAATCGTGGTCGCTGCAGCCGGACTGTTACTGACCGATTATCAGGTCGGCGGCGCGGCCGGAGCGTATTGGGACGGCGTTGCGTCGATCATCATCGGCTTCGTGCTCGCGGCTGTTGCGTTCGTGCTGGCGCGTTCGTCACGCGGACTGTTGCTCGGCGAAGCCGCAAATCCGAATGTACTGGCGGCGATCAAACAGGCTATCGAAAGTCATCCTAATGTCGAAGCGGTGGTGGAGCTGCTGACGATGCACCTGGCGCCGAAACAGATTTTGATTAACGCGCATGTGAAGCTGCGACCGAATTTGGTTACCGGCGAGATTGAAAACTCGATTCTCGACATCGAAGATCGAATCAAGCGCGCTGAGCCGAAAGTCGAGATGATGTTCATCGAAGTGGCGCGCGGTAACGCGAATGAGCGCACGCCGCTCGCGGAACATATTGGTTAAGGACTGAAAAATTGTTCGCCACGGATTTTCACAGATGAACACTGCCAGAAGAAAATCCGTGTTTTCCGTGTCTATCTGTGGCCAATGTTACTGCTACTGCCATACACCGAGTATTTGAGACGGATGATCGAGCTGCGCAATGTCGCAGACATCTTCTTCGTCTTTTTGCTGGTGTATGCGGTCTTGAAACTCCTGCGCGGCACGCGCGCCGCTCCGATGGCCTTCGGCATCGTCGCCCTCGTTTTTCTCTACTGGCTCTCCGTCAAACAGGATCTTGCGACGTTGGAGTTCGTGCTCAGCAACGGACTGCTGTATATCGGTATCGCGATCATCGTCCTCTTCCAGTCTGAAATTCGTCAGGCGCTGATTACGTTTGGGAATCGGTTTCGGGTGCCGTTTACGAGGCATCACGGGCAGTTTGGCGAAGGCGTGTATGACGAAGTGATTCTCGCGGCAACGACGCTCGCTTCGACGAAGACTGGCGCGCTGATCGTGATCGAGCGGAATGTTGGATTGAAGAATGTGACTGACGGCGGCGTGCAGCTTGACGCTGAGCTTAGTTACGACTTGCTCGTCAGTATTTTCAACACGGCTAGTCCGTTGCATGATGGCGCGGTGGTAGTGCGACGGCATCGAATTGCAGCGGCTTCATGCTTTTTGCCGCTGACGTTGAATCCGAGGCTGTCGAGAGATCTCGGGACGCGCCATCGCGCGGCGATCGGTGTCACTGAGGACACGGATGCGGTTGCGGTCGTCGTTTCCGAGGAAACGGGATTGATTTCGTTTGTGCAGCGCGGCGAAATTCGTCGCGGGCTCGATGCTACGAAGCTGCGCAGCATGATACTCCAGGCACTGGAAGGACCACGAAGAGAGAAGGCGCAGAAGCATTCAGACGCTGAGAACGAGGCGGAGGAGATCGCGTCGATCTGAGAAGCCACAGATTACACAGAAAAATCCGATTTAAAATCCGTGTAATCTGTGGCTAAAACATATGCCATTTCAGGACGAAGACGAAGTAACACCACCCGAGCCGCGGCCGGCGCCAAACCGCGTCGAGAAGTTGCTGCGCAAGATCTTTATCGAAGACTGGAGCCTGAAACTTCTCTCGCTCGCGATCGCGATCGTGTTGTGGCTGCTCGTCACCGGACAGAACCAACCCGTCACCGCGCACGTCAACGTCCAACTCAACTTCATCCGGCCACCGGCACTCGAGATCAGCAACGATCCGCCGCGCACAATCGACGTGATGCTCACCGGCAGCCGCAACAAGCTGGACGATCTGACCGCTCTTGATCTCGTCGCCACCGTCGATATCAGCGATCAGCGCGAGGGCGAGCGAATTCTGCGTCTCGCCGACAAAGCACAAATCACTCTGCCGCAAGGAATCAAGGTCGATGGTTTTCAGCCGAGCGCGATTCCGATTCGTCTCGAAGAGATCGTCCAGCGGCAAGTCGCAGTCGACCCAAAACTCGAAGGCAAACCCGCTGACGGGTTCGAAGTCTATTCCGTTTATCCGAGCAAAGGCAGTGTTACTGTGCGTGGTCCAGCAAGCCGCGTGAATGCACTGCAAAAAGTCGAGACGGAAAGCGTTTGGCTCGGCGGTCACAATCAGAGTTTCACGGCGCCGAATGTGGCCCTCGACGTTCCCGATCCTAAGATCGATTTACTGGATCCGATGGTGAATGTCGTCGTCGAGATAGGTGAACGACGCATCGAGAAAACTTTCTCTGGTGTCGCAGTGACAACGGCGCAGGGTGATAGAGTTGAGCCGGCGACTTCGTCGGTTACGTTGTTGGGTGTGGCGAGTTTTCTTGAATCATTGAAGCCCGAGGAGTTGAAGATCGTGTTGGAAGGCGACGATCTGAAGCCTCGGCTTGAGCTGCCGGACGCGTTGAAAGGAAAAATCGTTTTGAAATCTGTCCAGACTTCGAGGTTTGTCCCGGTCAAATGAAAGCTCTTTTTGGTACTGACGGAATTCGAGGTGAAGCAGGACGGTTTCCACTCGACCCTGAAACAGTAAACACGATCGGTTTTTCACTCGCGTCACATCTCGCCGAACGCACTGCCAATCCGCAAATCGTAATCGGCCGCGACACGCGCGAATCAGGCGAAGCAATCGAGCGCGCGCTCATCGCAGGAGCAACACGAGCCGGCGCGAAGTGCATGTCGGCCGGTGTTATCACCACGCCCGGCGTCGCGTTCCTGACCCGCCATCTGCGAGCGTCTGCCGGCGTCGTTATCAGCGCGTCGCACAATCCTTATCAGGACAATGGCATCAAGATCTTCACGCCTTCCGGTCAGAAGATGGACGACTCAGTCGAGCGTCAAATCGAAGCTGATATCTTCGAGAAGAAGCAGCGCTTTGAAACTGCGCCTGAGCCACCACGTTCACCTGCGCTCGAAGATCAACTTCATCAAGATTATCTATCGTTTCTCGCTGACGACATCGGGAAAGGACTGAGCCTCGATGGTCTAACAATCGTCGTCGATTGCGCGAACGGCGCCAGTTCAGCATTCGCGCCAGTGCTGTTCGAACGGCTCGGCGCGCGAGTCATCGCGATCAATGCTGCGCCGGATGGTCGAAACATCAACCGCAACTGCGGCTCGCTTCACATCGATTCGCTGCGCGAGCAGGCGGCTAGTGCCCACGCGGATTTGGGAGTGGCCTTCGACGGCGATGCGGACCGCTCGCTCTTCGTTGACAATAATGGCGCTTTCGTCGATGGCGATGCGACACTCTGGGCGCTCGCGACGCACCTTCAGTCGCACGACAAGTTGAAAGACAACGTCGTGGTCGCGACGGTGATGAGCAATATCGGACTCGAGATCGCACTGCGCTCTGCGGGCATCAAACTCGTTCGCACGGACGTCGGCGACAAATACGTACTCGATGAGCTGTTGCGGCTCGGCGCGAGTCTCGGCGGTGAGCAGTCAGGTCACATCATCATGCCGGAGCTCAGTCTCGCGGGTGACGGCATGATTACGGCGCTTTGCCTGTTGCGTGCGCTTCGGGAGTCGCAGAAAACTCTCGCTGAATTGACCGCTGGGTTTGCACAGTACCCGCAAATCCTCGTGAACGTGCGTGTACGTGAGAAGGTGCCGTTTAGTGAGTTGGCGGCGGTCAGGACGGCGGTCGCGGAGGTCGAGGAACTACTCTCGCACAAGGGACGGCTGCTGCTTCGCTACTCAGGCACGGAGCGGCTGGCCAGAGTCATGATCGAAGGTGAGAATCAGCACCAGATCGAAGAGTATGCGGCGAGAATCGCGCGCGCTATCGAGAGCGAGATCGGCGCTCCGGATGAGGGCTCGTGAAATTTCTACACCCTGACCCGCGAAAAATCTACACGACTCACCGC
>DATNDM010000325.1:0-3608 GCA_035553235.1 Pyrinomonadaceae bacterium
CGGCCGGCGGCAATGTTGTTCCTTCAAGATCGGCGGGCTCGAGGCTGTGGTGCGACGTGCTGGTGCTGGCGCATGCTTGCCGCGCCACACCGCCAATCAGCATCTGCGCGCGTTCTAACGCACAAACCTGATTACCCACGAAACTGGCGCCGTTGCGGAACATGTTGTAGGTGATGTAGTAGGCGTCCGGCCAAACACCCATCTTCGGATAATCGTTGAAATTCCGGCTGTACGAATACGAATAACGGAAATAGGTTCCCGTCGGATCAGGACTGGTAGAGACCGCCACGCACTGCGTGTACGGAGTTGCCGACACGGCAAACTGCGTCAGGATCCAACGATCAGCCAACTGATCGTACTGCACGATCGGATCGCCGTCGTTATCTGACTGGCAACGACCGCCGAAACCCGACCACAGCGTGTTTCCATTTTTCGGAAATCCGGCCACGAGGTTGAAGGCCGTAATGTTGTTACTTGCGTCCCTGGTCAACGTGTAAACCGCATAACGCAGGTTCACCCATTGCACGTAATGGTTCGGTCCGACGTCACCAGTGGTGTCGGGCGGCGCGACGCGGAAAGACGGATCTACCGGAGTACCGTTTGTCGCTGCCTTGATCTCGGCGAGGGCAGACGGTGCGCTGACGCTCTTGTCCGCCAGCGGATCGGTGAAGGGCGTATTGTTGTTTCCTACGCGATCCGGTTTACCCGGTTCGAAGTCTCGTCCGCCGCGGGCTGGTTCCGGTTTCTCACCCGTGTCAAACATTTCGCGTAGCGGTTTCGGTGTTTTATCGAACTTGGTTGGATAACTGATTTCGGCCCGGTGTTCCAGAGCCCTCTCGCTCTGAGCTTGGACCATCAGAGGCATTGAGGTAACAGTACACAGGAGCACCATCATTAGTAAGGCATGGAATTTTTTCACGGACATCCTCCAGAAATACAGGGCTGTGTGAGTTGTGGATAGCGGTAGTACTTGGGAGCGAACTACAGCGACTTCAGTTACGAGTACAACAACAGCAGAGCGAGAAAGTAATATTTTGGGAGGCGGAAAGTATACTACTATTTTGCTCCGTAGTGGAAACTAAAACCATCCACAGATTACGCAGACTTGTTTACGCCTCCACAGTTACGCAGACTTGTTTATGCCTCCACAGATTACCGAGACTCGTTTGTGCCTCCACAGATTACCGAGACTCGTTTATCGCTCTGCGTAATCTGTGGACGGCTTTGTCGGCTTTCAGCGGGGTTCGATCAGCCGGCGAAAGATTTTCGGTAGCAGCGGAAGGGAACTCAGGAGCGACCCGGTCGTGAAGCGCCGCGCAAAGTCGCGGAACAGCGCACCGGCGCGCTGCGAATACGGAAACCACCACACATCCGCGAGTCCGGGCATCGCATTGACGTGAACATGTTGTGCTGAAACAAGCTCGAGCAGTCCGAGAGTGCCGTGCGTGCGACCGTAACCGCTTTGTTTCACACCGCCCCACGGTGTTTGCGCGACGGCATGCGTGTAAACAACCTCGTTGACCATCACTGTCCCGGCGTCGATCCGTTCGGCGATTCGCTTTCCGCGGTCGAGGTCGCGCGTGAAGATGCTCGCTGTCAGGCCGTAAATGCTGTCGTTCGCCAGCCGCACCGCTTCTTCTTCGGTTTTGAAAGTCATGATCGGCAGGACGGGGCCGAAGGTTTCGTCACGCATTAGCTTCATCGAATGGTCGACGTTCGTGACGACGGTCGGTTGATGAAACCAGCCCCCGGAGCCGTTGAGACGATGGCCGCCGGCGCGCACGTTAGCGCCACGCTCGACGGCGTCGCTCAAGTGATCTTCAACGATCTCCAACTGCCGTTCGTTCGTCATCGCACCGACGTCGATGTTCTCGGTCAATGCCCTGTCTTGTTTCAACAAGTTGGTTTCTTTTACAACGATATCCACAAACTTCTCCGCGATTGATTCGTGCACGTAGCAACGTTCAATCGAGGCGCACGCCTGCCCCGAATTGCAGAACGCGCCCCAGATCGCGGCGCGTGCTGCGTTCTCGAGGTTCGCATCCTCGAACACGATCATCGGATCCTTGCCGCCCAACTCCAGGACGACGGGCGTCAAGTGTTTCGCTGCGGCCTCGGCGACGCGTTTGCCGGTGTTCACACTGCCGGTAAACATAATCTTGTCAACGCCGGCGTCGACGAGTGCCGCGCCGGTTGAGCCGTCGCCGGTGACGATCTGCAGCAAGCCGTCCGGCAGTTGTGCCTGCTTGAAGACGTCTGCAATTTTCAAAGCAGTGAAAGGTGTCAGCTCGCTTGGTTTAACGACGACGGCGTTGCCGGCCATCAACGCCATCACGACTTCGTCGAGCGGCGTGGCCCAGGGGAAGTTCCACGGCGAGATGATGCCGGCGACGCCGAGTGGTTTGTAGATGATGTATGACGTGCGGGCCATCAGGTTGTACTGGCCCAGGCCGATTCGTTTGCGTTTGAGAAGTTGTTTGGTTTTGCCGGCGAAGTACTGCATCAGATCGAGCGTGGGCACGATCTCCATCGCGATTGCTTCGGTAACGGGTTTGCCGGTTTCACGTGAGATCAGTTTCGCGATCTCTTCGAGCTGGGTAAGCACAAGCTCGCGTGCGCGCAGGATGAAGCGAGCACGTTCACGATACGAGAGCCTGGCCCACGCGGGCTGCGCCGCCCGCGCTCTGGCGACCGCCGCGTTGACTTCTTTTGCATCGAGCAACGGCGCACGCCCGATCTCTGCGCCTGTTGAAGGATCGACTGAAATGATCTCGCGTGTTTGAGTGGCCGTCAGTGTCTGAGTGTTCATTTACTTGCCGATTATCCATCTAGTCAGCGCTCAGGTACAATGCGAAACACAAATTCATGCTGTAATCGTTGTGCCTTTTTGTGGCAAAACTTAAGAGGAGAATTCATAAATGATCAGGCCGCAACTCGAGGAGTTTATGCGCCGCATGGCGCCCAAATCGGTCGCTATCATCCCCGGTGCTCACGACACGACGCGCTCGAACGACACGCATTATCGCTTTCGCCAGGACTCCGATTTCTTTTATCTCACGGGCCTCGAAGAACCAGACGCGCTCGCCGTCATCAAACCTGAGTCAGACAAAAAGTACACGTTATTCGTGCGGCCGCGAGATCCGGAAAGAGAGATCTGGGACGGACGTCGCGCGGGCGTCGAAGGCGCGCAGAGTGAGTTTGGTGCGAACGAGGCGTTTCCCACCGCGGAGTTTGAGTCGAAGCTGGCGGAATTTCTCGACGGTACGGACGTCCTCTATTACAGGCTCGGTGTCGATCGCGAGCTCGACAACGCGATCATCAAAGAGATCTCACGCCTGCGTGCGATAAATCGCAAGCCGGTTCACCCGCCGCAGACGATCATCGATCCTGCGACAATCGTGCACGAGATGCGCGTGCTGAAGACGCCCGAAGAGATCGAGATCATGCAGACCGCCGCCGACATCGCCGCCGAAGCTCATTGTGAGGCGATGAAGGCCGCGAAGCCCGGGCTTCAGGAGTATCAACTCGAAGCGTTGATCGAGCAGATCTTTCGACGTCGTGGCGCGGCTGGTCCAGCTTACACGTCGATCGTCGGTGCCGGCCCAAAC
>DATNDM010000326.1:0-10494 GCA_035553235.1 Pyrinomonadaceae bacterium
CGACGCGATCCTGAATCCCGAGTTGAATCGCGGGATTGAGCGTCACGAGTTTCAGCGCCTGCTCTTCCGTCAGGTCGCCCCAGTGCATCGCTTTCGCCGCCTCGATATTCAACCGCCGCGCGCGCTCGTCAGAATCGGAGTTCATCGACACGACCACACCCGCACGCGTCATGATCGCGGCGTTGTAAGGAATCGCATCGTAAGCCTCGATCTTGTAGCCCCACGAGTCGGCGAAGATTGAAGCGCCCGCGCCGTGTGCGGCAATCTCTTTCGCCACTTTGTAACCCTCGAGCACGTGCTGAAACGTCTTGATCTTGAAACCAAACTCGTCCGCGATATTGATCAGCATCAGGATTTCACTCGCGACGTAGCAGTGCGCGTGAACGTAGCGCTTGCCTTCGAGGATCTCGACAAGGGGCTCGAGTTGCAGATCGCGCCGCGGCGGCATCACGTCCTTGTCTTTCTTCACTGCTTCGCGATATTCGTCCCACGTGCGCTTGTAATCACGGGCACGTATGAACGCATCGCGAATCGTTTCCTCGACGCCCATGCGCGTGCTGGGATAGCGGCGCGTGAGGCCCGGAATGTTCGGGCGACTCGACTGCTTCACATTCTCACCCAGCGCAAACTTGATCCCCGGCATCGCGCCGGGAAACAAAAACTCACTCGCTGGTCGCCCATACTTGATCTTCACGACTGTGTTCAAGCCACCAATCGGATTCGCGGAGCCATGCAAGAGATTCAGCGTCGTGACGCCGCCGGCCAGTTCGCGATACAGATCGACGTCAGTCGTATTCAGCACGTCCTGCGTGCGGACCATCGAAGTGACGGCGAGTGTGCCTTCGTTGATCGTGTCGAGCATCGAGTGGGAGTGGCAGTCGATGATGCCCGGCATCACGTATTTGCCCGTGGCGTCAATCACGCGCGCGTTCGCGGAGGCTTTGAGGTTCTTGCCGATCGCCGCGATCTTGCCGTTGCGCATGAGCACGTCGGTGTTCGTCAGCGTGCCGTGCGTGACGGTGAGCACAGTGGCGTTGCGGATCAGCGTTTCGGTTTGTGCCTGCGCGGATAGGCTGAAAAACCCGATGATGCCTAACAATACAATTAATCGTTTCATGGTTTACTCCATTAAGAGTGTTTCTCCCGCAAAGGCGCAAAGACGCAAAGTGAATCAAAGCGTCATATTCTCCCTTTGCGCCTTTGCGCCTTTGCGGGAGAAAAATCAGTTTGGGCGCGTGGCCGTGAACGTGCCGGGCTGCATACCAACGCGTAGCGACCCAAGCCAGCCTGGACCTTGACCCGGATCACCCGGCGGCGTGGGCGGTCGGAGATCAACTGGACGCCCATCAATAAACACGTGCGTGATGCGGCTGTTCCGATCAAACAAATCGCCACGCGTGACCGTCAGGTTCGCAATCTTGCCCACTTCGATCGATCCTAGCTGGTCCTTAACACCGAGAATCTCAGCCGGCCAAATCGTGAACGCACGCAAAGCGTCGAGCGGCTGAAGCCCGTTCTCGATTGTCTTGTGTGCATTGACCAAGAGGTCCGAAACGTTCGCCATCGAGCCCGACTCGAACGCGAACCGCACGCCCGCTTTCGCAAGCTTGCCCGCTGTTTGTTGTGCCTCGACGCGCGCGCGCAAAACACGCAGCGGCTCCGGGTCGGCTTCGGGCATCGCGGCCGTCGTACGTCGGGGCAAGTTGAGGGACAAGAGCACGGGCACATTCTGTTTCGCGAGTCGATCCGCAACCTGATCGGCTTCCGCACCACCCGCGATGATCAACTTCAACTTAAACTCATTCGCAAGATCGAGCGCGCGATTGATTTCGCGCTCGCTGTTCGCAACCATCACCACCGGCATGCGTCCTTCAACAACCGGGATCAGCGCCGCGAGCGAACGATCGGTGTCGGGACGCCGCGTGCCGCGCGGGTTACGCTCGTAAATCTCCATCGAATCGCGATAACGCTGCGCATCTAGCATCATCTGTCGCAACGTCGAAAAGACGCCGAGCAGCGATCCGGGATAAGCGCCTGTCCGTAACGGCGTGAATCCGACATGCATCGCGACAGGCGAACGGACGATCATCTGCTGCGGAGTCTCGCCGGCAAGATTGATCAAAGCGGACTGGCCCATCCAAATGCCAGAACGAGGCGACGTGAGCGCAGTCGTCACGCCCGCGCTGCGCCACGATTCAACCTCATTGCCACCCGGACGAATCACGTCTTCGACCATCACTTCGGGTTGCAGTCCGGCGGGTTGAGTCGAGTTTGGACCAGCAACGGCCGGTCGTGGCTGTAGCTGCTGAAGTAAGAAACCGCCGCCGCCACCACCGCCACCAGGAGAAGGCGCGGGCGAAGCTTCCGGCAACGCGAGATGTGTGTAGGAGTCGATCAGACCCGGATAAACAGTCAAGCCGGCGCCGTCGATCACGCGCGCATCTGAAGGCACGCTGACGTTCGCACCCGCGGCAGCGATCAGCCCATTGCGGATCACAACTGTGCCTCGTTCGATCAGCGGCCCGGAGACCGTGACGATGCGAGCGTTTGTGATCGCATAAGTATCGATAGCGCTGTGTTGGGCTTGGAGCGGGTTAACGATAAGAAACAACAGGCACGAAACGACAAGAAGGCACGCACGGACTTTTGGCATAAGCAACCAAATCCCCATCGACTTAATTTTTGCGAAAAACAGAGGTAAGAGAATGTGAAGATTAGCACACGGGTTTAACGGATCCAAACCACGGATTTACGCTGATTTCTTCTGATCCGCGTAAATCCGTGTTGAAAATCCGCCTGCTCCGTGGTTAATGGTTGGCGTTGCCGCGATGCGGGCTGGCGTTCGCGTTCGCGTTTCGATTTGCGTTGTGATTAGCGTTCGCGTTCGTGTTGGCGTTGGTGTTGGCCTGCACCTTCAACTCGTTGCGCACGCTCTTCACGCCTTCAACACTCTTCGCCACTGCTTCGGCGCGTGTCTTCTGCGACGCACTGGCCACCGTGCCGCTAAGTGTCACGACATCGTTATCGACGTCGACATTGATCGTCGAATCGCGCAGATCGTCTGCCGCAGCGAGATCCCAGCGCGTCTTCACCCATAGCCAGGTGTCGTTTGCGCCGGTGCCGACTTTGCGGCCCGACTCCTTAGCCTCGCGGTTATATCGTTCCTTGTTCGCCTCAGTCTCCGCGCGCGTCGGAGCTCTGTTGCTGTTTGTGTTGGCAACCACGGGCGTCGCCGTGGCGGTCGCGTTGGCGTTCACGTTCGCGTTGCGGTTCGCCGTTGCGTTGCTGTTGGCCGTGTTATCGCAGCCGGCGAACAGTGCTGCAAGCGCGGCTACAGCTATGAATCCTGTGATTCTGCTTCTCATATTTGCAAATTCCCTCCTTGCAAGTGCCCAATCTGAGTTCTGAAAACGTACGTTGACCTGGAAGGTGTGCAAACGGCGAGCCGAAGGGAGACAGGAATACGCGATTGGCGAATTTAGAAGATATTTACCACTTGACGGTTCCCTCTTTGGTGGTGTCGATTTCGGCGGTTTTGGGCACGTCGCCGAAGAGATAGCCTTTGATGTTGTCGAACAGGAACGTTTGCGCGTCGGGATTGGTGAGATCCAGGCCATAGTGATTGATGATCTGTGTCTGCTTTTGCAGCCAATCGTTCCAGCAGACCTGGCAAATTTCCGCCGCGATGCGCTGGCCGAGCTCGTTGGGAAAAGGCGCGAACGGAAGGGCTGGGCGCTTCTCACCGCAATGTGTGCATTTGATCGTTTCGGGCATTTCAAACCTCCTTGTTACTGGGTAGTTTCTTAAAAATTAATCGATTTACTCTGCGTCCTCGGCGTATCTCAGTGTGCTCTGCGTCAAACCGCAACTCAAACGCAGAGGGCGCCGAGATACGCTGAGCGCCGCAGAGAAGATTTTCAAATTAAGACACCACCTGTCACTGATTCTGGGCAGCTTTAATAGCCGCGATATTATCATCGTCCTTCGGCTTGAATAAGCCAATCGGGCGCACGTCGCGGTGCCGCACAATTCCATTCGCGTCAATCACGAAAACCGAGCGCGCCACACGGCCCGGAATCAGCGACCGCGCACCGTAAAGCCGCGACACTGCGCCATCGGAATCCGACAGTAGTCGCAGCGGCAACTCGTGATGCGCCGCGAATTTTTTGTGCGACTCAATCGAGTCAGACGAGATGCCAACCACTTCGGCGCCAGTCTCCAGATAATCATGCCAACGATCGCGCAGCGAACACATTTGCCTCGTGCACACCGGGGTTTCGTCGCCCGGATAGAAAAGCAGCACGACGACTTTGCCGCGATGGTCCGACAAGCGCCAGTCCGCGCCGTTTCCGTCTTTCAGCGTGAAGTCGGGCGCGGGGGTGTTAACAGTGGGTTCGCTACTCATTGATCTAGTTTTCTCTGTGCAACCTCTGTGTTCTCTGTGTCTCTGTGGTGATTTAACTCCTTAACCACAGAGACACAGAGAACACAGAGGTTGCACAGAGAAGAAATCAAATTTGACTATTCATCAGCTCGGCGAGCGTGTTGAGCGCTTCTTCGACTTCTTCATCGGTGTTGAAGAAATGCGGCGAGATGCGCAAGCCGGCGCTTGGTCTTGAATCGACAAACACTCTCCGCTCGGCGAGACGTTCGACCATCGTTGGCCCATCTTTCACGCCGATCATCACCGATCCGCCGCGCTGGGTCTTTTCGCGCGGCGTATTGATGGTCCAGCCTCGGTCACTTGCGAAATCGATCATCAACTGCGTGCGGCGTTGCGACTCGGCAGCGATGTCAGCAATGCCGACCGCTTCGATGATTTCCAATCCCGGTATCGCGGAATAGAGCGCGGGAATGCTCGGCGTGCCCTGCGCGAAACGTCGCACGGAGCGCGCGTAACGCATCGGCGCGTGCGCGAAGTCGAACGGCGAGTCGTGCGCGACCCAGCCCGTCAGTCGCGGCTTCAGATCTCGTTGCAAGTCGGGACGCACGTACAAGTATCCACACGATGGACCACCGCAGAGCCATTTGATCGTGCCGCCGATCAGGAAGTCGACGTTCCAGTCAGTGGCGTTGAGTTGCAAGACGCCGGCGGATTGATAAACGTCGAGCAGCACGAGCGCGCCCTTTGCGTGGGCATGTTCGACGATCGCGCGCGCGTCGATGCGATATGAGCTGCAATACGATGTGTGTGCGAGCGCGACGAGAGCCGTTTCGTTGTCAATCGCGTCGAGGATGCGTTCGAGTGGAACTGAGATGCCGTCCGCGGAAGGGACAACCTCAACGCGCGCGCCGATTTGTCGTTGCGCTTCCCAGAAGTATTCCATCGACGGGAAGTCGAGGGCAGTCGTGACGACCTTGTTGCGGCCTTTGTTGAAATCGAAACAGGAGGCGACGGTGGCCATCGCGAGTGATGCGTTCGGCTGAATCTGCACGGAGCCGGGTTCGCCGCCGAGGATGACTGCGATGCGATCGCCGACGCGGCGCGAGAGCGTCCACCAACTCGTGGCCCACGCGTCTTCGCTGGTGTGATGTTCCCAGGCGTCGATATAGCTGAGCATCGAGTCGCGCGCCGCGCGAGGCACCGGGCCAAGGCTGTGACTGAGCAGATGAATGCCCGTGAACAGCGTTGGAAATTCGTTTCGATGCCTGTTTTCGATCATAAGATCCATCCACAGATTACGCAGAAATGATTCTGTGTAATCTGCGTATCTGCGGACAACTGTTTACATCGTGTAATCCTGTAAGACTTTTTCCAAACCGATGGCGTCCTTCGATAGACTTTCAAACACGCCCTTCGCTTCATCTCCAATCGGCGGATCGTGTCGCTCCTCGCGTATCGCTGCGAGTATCTCGCCGGCGACGAATTCCTTCGTCATCTTCGGCACGTCAGCGCCTTTACTCATATCAGTGTCAATCGTCGTCGGCATCACCGTAATCACACGAACATTGTGCTCGAGGAGATACGCGCGCATCGCCTGTCCTAACGACAACAACGCCGCCTTCGTCGCGCAGTATGTCCCAACGATCGGCAGATTCACTCTCGCAAACGCGGTCGCGACATTCACGATCACTCCATCGCGCTGCGCGATCATCGCCGGCGCCACCGCGCGCGTCACACGCAACACGCCGAGATAGTTCACCGCCATCTCTTCCTGCACAGCCGCGAAATCCATCGTCAGTGGATTGCCAAAGCCGGCAACACCGGCGTTATTGACCAAAATATCGATGGGACCGAGGTGCACGAGCTCTTCGACGTCGTCTGCGATCGTCACATCCAACTGCACCGGCGTCACTCGCGGCGACTTCAATGCTTCTCGATCTTCGGGCTTGCGCGCCCCCGCGATCACTTCGCTCGCACCCGCTAATACAAACGCACTTACGAGCGCGCGGCCCAACCCGCGACTCGCTCCCGTGATCAGCACTCGTTTGCCTTCAATCTGCATTTGCGCCAATTTTCGCAGCACGACTGCCACGCCGCATGCGAGCCAGTTGATACAAGCCCGCTCCAACCACGCCCCACACAACGATCAATTCGATGCTTGTCAACGATTGCCCGCTGATCCGTTCGCTCAACGTGGTTGTGCTCAACACCACCGCATCCTCACGCAACTGGATCACCATCATCAGACCCATCGACAACAGCGAAACGATCGCGGCAGCCTGCTGCATTCGATGCGACAAGCCGATCCTGATCTCCCGCGCCAGCGACGGGTTCAGTCGGGGAAGAAGCAAAAATACTAAGCTATGGATGAAATAAAGCACGACGAGGGCAAAAACTGCAACGTTCAGCGCGAGTGAAAGCTGTCCGCTGATTAGCAAGATCGCGCAACAGATGAGCGTGAGCGTCAGCGCGCGTATCGGCGTCGCCGTTGCTTTGTTGATGAAACCCAGCCAGCGCGGCGCGAGACTGTCTTCAACAAACATGATTGCGAGTCGTGACGGAACGAAGATCGTGCCGTTGAGCGCCGTCATGATCGCGGCAATCGCGCCGATAGTGACGAACATCGCGGCGCCCGCGGGCAGATAGATCGAGGCGACTTCAGCCATCGGCGCACTGCTCGTTTGTAGTCGCTGCCCCGGCAATACGCCAAACGAAACTATCGACGTGAACACGTAGATCACCGCGGTGATCGTAATGCCCTTCAAAAGGATCTTCGGCAAACGACGCGTGCTGTCTTTCACTTCCCCCGCAGTTTGCGCGATCGATTCGAAGCCCGCATACGCAAAGAACAACGGCAACAGGCTCGCACCGAAACCACTCGCGCCGTGCGTGAAGAATGGCGTGTAGTTTTCACTTCGCAGCACAAACAAACCGGGCACGATCAGTACCAGCAAGGCAAGACACTTCAACGCCGACATCAACACCTGGAACCGTCCGAACCAGCGAATGCCGATCACGTGGATCAGATAAAAGATTACTAATGCGGCGAGCGCGAGCGGCAGTTTGAAACGTTGCGCGTCGATGCGGTTGCCGCTGAGGGCAATGACGTAGCCCGCCATCGCGTTCGCGAGGTACGCGCCGGCGCCGATGTATGAAATGATCTTGAGCCAGGATCCGACGTACGCGAGACGAAAGCCGTTCAAGGTGCGCGAGATGTGCAGATACTCGCCGCCCGGTTCGCGGCCGAGAGGTGTTGAGAGATATGCGGCGTAAGGGATCGAGGTCGCGAGAATCGCGGGTGTGAGGACGATGTAGCCGAGAATCACGCTTGGACCACTGAGCGCCCACGCCTGGCTCGTTACCTGAAAGATCCCCGCGCCGATCAGGATTCCGATCACGGTGGCATACGATTCAAGTGTGCCGAGGTCGCGACGCAGTTTCATGGTGAGTTATTAGCCGCGGATGAACGCAGATCAGCGTTTATCCGCGTAAATCCGCGGGTTAAGTACTTTCTCGGCGCTTTCGACGCCCGTCACCGGGAGCTTTGCGGCATCGATCAATCCGAGTTGCGCCAGCACGGACGCCTGGTCCCAGTAGATGTGCTCGTGCGCGAGCTTGCCGTCGCGAAAGTGAACGATAACGACCAGCGCGACCTTCACGTGTTTGCCCGTCGGCTCAACTCCGGGCAACATCCAATCCATTTTGATCGTGTGCGTGAATTCAAACACCATCTCATCGACCACGCGGTCGACGCCGATCGTGCGCGACACGGGCGTCATCGCCGTGTCAGGCGGCATCTGCGGAATGAAATCGTTCGCATAAAACTCGCGCAGCTCATCGTGACCAACGCCGCCAGTCATTACCGGCACGTGATTAACGTATGCATCAGGAACCATCGTTTCGATCGTGTGGTCAGTGTTGCGCGTCGCGAATTCATATTTCACGTGATCGTCCCAGCGCTGCGAGAGCGTCTGCTGCGCTGCCGCACAACCCGCGCCCGCGAGATGATTGACGAAGAACTCGAGCGTGCGCAGATTCGCGATTTCTGCTGACGCGGCGTCGTAGTGTTCACCACCTGTGCGCGCGAAGGCGTGGTCCATGCCGCGGTAATCATGCAGCGTGACGAGCGTGTTCGCATCGAGCGCCGCATGGATCTGAGCCTGCGCTTCGGGCGGGCAAAACTTGTCGAGCTCCGCGATGTGCAGCATTAATGGACTGGCGAGGTTCTTCGCTTCGTCGAGACTTTTCTCGACGCCGACGCCGTAGTAACCAACCGCACAATCCGGCTTGAAGCGCGTTGACAACAGATACGCGAGCTTCCCGCCCATGCAGAAACCGACCGCGCCCGCGCGTCCGCTGCACGACGAGTGTTTTCGTAGAAATTCGAGCGCCGCGGCGGCGTCTTCAACGGCCTTCGTCTCGTCGATCTTCATGTAAAGATCGATGGCGCGTTGCCAATCGTCGCCTTTGTCACTCAGCTCGATGCCGGGCTGGATACGCCAGAACAGATCCGGCACGAGCGCGACAAAGCCATGCGCTGCATACCAGTCCGCTACGTCGCGCAAGTATTGATTGACACCGAAAATTTCCTGGAGCACGACGATGCCTGGTCCATAACCACTCGCCGGCCGTGCAAGATAGCCGTCGAACTCCCCGCCATCGAATGAGTTGATTTTGATCATGGTTGTCCACAGATTACACAGATTACACAGAAGCAGACAAGAAGTTCTGCTCTACAGAGTTCTGCTCTACAAAAGTTCTACTCTGTGTAATCTGCGGAATCTGTGGCCCAGTTCTCTTGTACCCACTTCTTCCCCGCCTCGCACACGCTCAGAAAGTTGCACATGCGACAGTGAGGTGCGGTCTTGACCGGAAAATTCGCCGGGTCGGAAGAAAAGATCGTCTTCTGCATGCCTTCGTCGATCGCCTGCTCGCAACGCGCCGGCGCGAGCAACTCGTCCGCGAGATGCACTTCGACGTTCGGATCGAGGAAATGAAGCGTCACACGAACCCTTGCGTTCTTCAGCGACGGCAACAGCTCGCGCACTGCAAGCGCATACGCCTGCATTTGTAACTCGTAATCATCAGCGGCAGTCTGCAACGCTTCCGCCAGCGACGGATAACGATTGACCGGCGCCGGCGGCGGCTCAGCTTCGAAGTCGAACGCGAATTGGCCATCTTTGGGCGTGCGGATTCGCGGCGCGGGCGGCTCGCGCGGCACTTCCGATTTGTCGTAAATGATGCGATTTGTTTTGAAGTCGATGATCTCGATCTCAGCGTCGCCTGTGGCCGAGCGCGTGATGAGCAGCTTGTCGATGATGCCGTTGAGAACTCCAAGCCGGCGTCGCAAACGGAAGCTCAACTCACTCCACAAACCATCAGCACCGGCGGGGCGCGGCGAGTAATGCTCCGCGATCTTCGGCACGGCTTCGACGCGCTTGTAAACATCACTGCTAAGATAATTCTGCGCCAGCGGCAGCATCGCTCTGATCGCCGCGTCGTGATCGATCTCGACGAAACGATCCGAGAGCTGCGCCTGTCGGAGCCGCAGCACTTCATCGAAACTCGTGCGCAAACATTCTTCGGCATTCTGGTCCGGCGTGTAACGCTCGCAAAAGCGATGAATCACCGAGCCTTTCAACGTGGCGGTCAAATTCGCGGGCGGCTCGGGCGCTTCCGCATTGTTCCAAACCGCCATCTGGTCAGCGGCGGGCAATTGCAACACGCGATCGAAATAATATTGACGCGGACAACGCTGGTAGTTGATCAACTGCGTGACACTGAACCGGTGAATCGCGTTGCCGCTTTGCGGACCGAGCGGCTTGATCAGCGGGAACGCCTCGTTCAATGAGTCGGCGGAGAGCATGCTCGTCTGCGGCGGTTGTTCCGGTTGCGGCTCAAACTCGTCAGCCGGCTCGTCGGCGAGATTCATCGTCAGTTGCAACTGCACGTCGTCGTCCAGATCGATCACGTCACTCGCTTGCCGGTCGTGCAGTTCCAACGCTTGCCAGATCCACTTCAACCATGAATCGTTCTTCGAGCCGAGGTTCGCGATGTCTTCAGTCACGCCCGAGAAAATCAGACGATCTTCAGCACGCGTCGCAGCGACA
>DATNDM010000327.1:0-3388 GCA_035553235.1 Pyrinomonadaceae bacterium
CTCGAAGACACGCGACAGATTGCGCGCATCAGAGTGCACCCGAAGAATCCCGACCTCGTTTACGTCGCGGCGCTTGGGCACGTGTGGGGACCAAACGAGCAGCGCGGCGTCTTTCGTTCGAAGGACGGCGGCAAGACGTGGGAGAAGGTTTTCAGCCGCGGCAACAAGGCGGGCGCGGTCGATCTGATTCTCGATCCGTCCAATCCAAACATCATTTATGCAGGCTTCTGGGAAGTCTATCGCAAACCGTGGACGCTCGAGAGTGGTGGTCCAGGCAGCGGCATTTTCAAATCGACTGACGGCGGCGACACATGGAATGAACTGACGCGAAACCCCGGCCTGCCGAAAGGTACGATCGGCACAGTCGGCATCGCCGTCTCGCCCGCGAATCCGGATCGTGTTTGGGCCATCGTTGAAGCTGAAGATGGTGGCGTGTTTCGCTCGGACAACGGCGGCAACACATGGACTAAGGTCAACGAAGAACGACGGCTGCGACAGCGCGCGTGGTACTACACGCGTATCTATGCCGATCCGAAAAACGCTGACAGTGTTTATGTTTTGAACACCGGTTTCTATCGTTCGAACGATGGTGGGCGCACTTACTCCGGTATCGGCGTGCCGCACGGTGACAACCACGATCTCTGGATCGCGCCCGACGATCCGAACCGCATGATCGAGAGTAACGATGGCGGCGCGAATGTTTCGTATAACGGCGGCCGGAGTTGGAGCGAGCAGGACCAACCGACGGCGCAGTTTTATCGCGTCGCACTCGACAACGATTTTCCTTACAACATCTACGGCGCGCAGCAGGACAACTCGACGGTGCGCATCGCGAGCCGCACGACTGAAGGCGGTATCGGACCGAGTGATTGGTACGACGTTGGTGGTGGCGAGTCGGGCTGGATCGCGCCGTCGCCGAAAGATTCGAACATCGTCTTCGCCGGGTCTTACGGTGGTTTGACGACTCGCTTCGATAAACGCACGGGCCAGCTACGCGATGTCAATCCGTATCCGAACAATCCGATGGGCGCAGGCGCGGACGTGCTGAAGTATCGCTTTCAATGGAACTTTCCATTGCTATTCTCTCCACACGATCCGAACAAGCTCTACCTCGGAGCCAACGTTTTGTTCATGTCGACGGACGAAGGCAGCAGTTGGCAGATCATCAGTCCCGATCTGACGCGCAACGACAAGTCGAAGCAGGCGTCGTCAGGTGGACCAATCACGAAGGACAACACGAGCATCGAGTACTACGACACGATCTTCACGGTGATCGAATCGCCGCTGCAGGCCGGAACGATCTGGGCGGGCAGCGATGACGGCCTCGTGCACGTGACGCGCGACGGCGGCAAGAACTGGGCGAACGTCACGCCGCCAACGAGCATGATGCCCGAGTGGATCCAGATCAACTCGATCGATGCGTCGCCGCACGATGCGGGCACTGCTTATGTGGCCGCGACGATGTACAAGTTTGACGACAACAAGCCGTATCTCTATCGCACGACTGATTACGGCAAGACGTGGAAGAAGATCACGAACGGAATCCCCGACACGGCGTTCACGCGCGTGATTCGTGAAGATCCAAACAAGCGCGGACTGCTTTACGCCGGAACGGAAACGGGAATGTACGTCTCGTTTGACAACGGCGAGCATTGGCAATCGTTGCAGTTGAACCTGCCGGTCGTGCCGATCACGGATCTCGCGATTCAGAAACGTGAGAACGAGTTGGTAGTAGCGACCCAGGGACGATCGTTCTGGATTCTCGACGACCTGCCGTTGCTGCACCAGATGATGGACAATGGTGGTTTGACAGCGGCTTCCGAAACGCGTTTGTACGAGCCGAAGGAAAGCTACCGCATGCCGGGCTTCAGCTTTCCGCCTGGGCCAACTTCGACACTCGGGCAAAATCCGGCGAGCGGCGTCGTGGTCTACTACTCGTTGAAGGCGAAGCCGGCGTCGGATGTCGATCTGGAGTTTTTGGATCCGGCAGGGAAGTCGATACGGAAGTTTACGGCGAAAGCGAATCAGAAGAGTGAAGGCGCGGCGGCGCCGGCACAGCCGCAGGGTGAAGGGTTTTTTGGTGGCGGTGGTGCAGCGCCGCCTGTGCCGGTTAATGTCGGGCTCAATCGTTTCGTGTGGGACACGAGATATCCCGATGCAGTGCGTTTTCCGGGGATGATTCTTTGGGCCGGTGAGACGCGTGGTCCACGGCTCGCGCCCGGACGTTACCAGGTGAAGCTTACGGTCGATGGCAAGAGCTTCACGCAGCCGTTCGAGATCAAAGCCGATCCGCGTTTGACGACCACGCCCGCCGACTATGCGAAGCAACTCGAGTTGAATTTGAAGATTCGCGACAAGTTGTCTGAAACCAATAACGCGATCATTCAGATTCGTGACGTGCGGAAGCAGGTCGAGGATTTGTTGAAGCGGCTCGCGGGGCAGCCGAACTTCAAAGTCATCAACGACGCCGGCACAACGCTGAACAAGAACCTGACCGCGATCGAGGAGGCGCTCTACCAGACCAAGAATCAGAGCAGCCAGGATCCTTTGAACTTCCCGATCCGGTTGAATAACAAACTCGCGGCGCTCGGTGGTGTGGTGGCGAGCGCGGAGGCCGCGCCCACCGCGCAGTCGTATGCGGTGTATGATGAAGTGGTCGGGCAGATTGATGCGCAGTTGCAGAAGCTCGCGCAGATAATGCGAACTGATGTGCCGGCGTTCAATCAACTCGTGCGCGATCAGAATATCCCGGCGGTGGTCGTGAAGCCGCAGAGTTCAAATCCGTGACAAACCTTAAACGACTCGCAGAAATAACGGGCGCGAAGCTTAGCGGTGATGGAACGTTGATCGTCGCGGATGTAAGTCATGATTCGCGGCGTGTGGGCCAGGGTTCGTTGTTCGCCGCGGTGGCGGGGGCGCTTCTTGATGCGCACAAGTTTGTGCCGCAAGTGATGGAGCAGGGCGCTGTTGGAGTGTTGTCCGAGCGTCCTGCGCCTGCGGGTTTCAACGGTGCGTGGTTGCAAGTCGCGGACATTCGTCGCGCGATGGCGCTCGCGGCCGCGGAGGTCCAACAGCATCCATCGCGCGAGTTGCAACTGGTCGGCATCACCGGTACGAACGGCAAGACAACCACCGCGTATCTCATCTCTTCCATTCCCGAACAGGCTGGCGAACTGGTGGCGATGACGGGCACGGTCGAATACCGTCTCGGCAAAGAACGGTTCAAAGCGGATCGTACGACGCCCGAAGCACCCGACATGCAACGACTGCTGCGGCGCGCCGTCGAGATCGGTTGCCGTACGGCGGTGATGGAGTGTTCGTCGCAGGCGATGGACTTTCATCGCTGTGACGAACTGGAGTACGCGGTCGCTGTTTTCACGAACCTCAC
>DATNDM010000328.1:0-5617 GCA_035553235.1 Pyrinomonadaceae bacterium
ACGCGCGCGTCAAAGCGCATCCGGGTGTGCGCGCGATCTACGCGAAGCGTTTGATCAAGGAAGGCGTTGTTACCGAGGAGGAAGTTAACAGCCTGATCGCGGAGCGTGTGCGTCGTTACGAAGACGCACTCGCGAATGCGAAGCGGAAGGTTGCGGAAGAACCGGCGCAATCGCAGGCTCGCGTGGAAGAGCTTGACGGTTCGGAAGTGGTTCCGACAGGCGTTCCCGCTGAAATGATCAGGAGCATCGCGCACAAGATCGCCGTCGTGCCCGAAGGTTTCCACGTCAATCCGAAAATGGTGGGCCAGCTCGCGCGACGCGCGAAGATGGGCGATGGCGCCACGCCGATCGACTGGGCATTTGCCGAAGCAGTCGCGTTTGGATCGCTCGTGATCGAAGGCACGCGCGTGCGGTTGAGTGGACAGGATTCCGGTCGCGGCACGTTCAGCCAACGTCACGCCGTGCTCTACGACACGCAGACCGGACAATCGTGGGCGCCGTTAGCGGAGTTGCGATCTGATTCGAATCCTGATGCGCGATTTGACGTGTTCGACAGTTCGTTGTCGGAAGAAGGCGTGCTGGGATTCGAGTATGGGTATTCAGTGGTCGACAAAGACGCGCTGATTCTTTGGGAAGCGCAGTTTGGCGATTTCGGGAACGGCGCGCAGACGATCATCGATCAGTACATCGCGGCTTCGGAAGACAAGTGGAAGCAGACATCACGGCTCGTGATGCTCCTGCCGCATGGTTACGAAGGACAAGGGCCGGAACACTCGAGCGCGCGTCTCGAGCGGTATCTGCAATTGTGCGCGGAGAACAATCTGCAGGTTTGTTATCCGACCACGCCCGCGCAGTATTTCCATTTGTTGCGGCGGCAAGTCAGACCGGGGATGGACCGGCCGCTGGTCGTGATGACGCCGAAGAGTCTGCTGCGTTTGCCGGCTGCGTCGTCGAGTATCGAGGAGTTGGCGAGCGGCGGGTTTCAGCCGGTGATCGACGATGCGGAGATACACGATCGTGATGCGGTGACGCGAGTCGTGTTGTGCAGTGGCAAGGTCTACTACGATCTCGCCGAGGCGCGCAAGAAGGGCGAACAGCGAAACGTCGCGGTGGTCCGATTGGAACAGTTTTATCCGTTTCCGTCGCAGGCCCTGCGCGAGTTGCTCGCGAAATATCCGAACGCGACACAAGTGGTGTGGGCGCAGGAAGAACCCCAGAATATGGGCGGCTGGACGTTTGTTCACTACCGGCTCGAAAGCCTGCTTCCTGCCGGCGAGCGGCCGAAATTCGTGGGTCGCTCCGCCTCCGCGAGCCCCGCAACCGGCTCCTACAGCATTCATCAAAAAGAACAGGCCCAACTGGTTCAGGATGCACTTAACCACGGATAACACGGATCGATCCGTGTTATCCGTGGTTGCTTTCTGTGGCTCACCACATTGCCCACCGGTCGCTCCAGGCCGACAATCCTCCAACTATGACCAAAAGAATCATCGCCATCGCGCTCATCTTCCTCTTCGCATCCGTGGCCTGGGCCATCCTCGGTGCAACTCTCTTCGCGCGGACATACGATTCCAGCGTTGTCGCCGCGGACCGCGTCGAATCGACCTGGGGCACACAGCAGACCCAGGCGCCTCCGACTGCCTCTTACAAAGTAACCACCACGACACAACAAGCGGCCATCGAAAACGGTATCCAGGTTATCAGGAGGATCAGCGAAGACCAGATCACGCCGCTGCCCCTCGAGAGCAGCAAGATCGACGTCGATCTCAATCTGCAACACCGCCAGAAAGGGCTGCTCTGGTACAGCACTTACACAGTCAACTTCGCCGGGGTCTACCGCTTTCGTAACACAAGCGACAAAGAACAAACCGTCGAGTTCCAACTCCACTTCCCGACCTCGCAAGCCATCTTCGACAATCTCACATTCACAATTGACGGCAACAGTGTGCCAATCAGTAATCAAAACAACGCCGCCGCCACTACAATCAAAGTCGCCGCGGGCGCGCCTGTCACATTTGCGGTGAGCTACAGTTCACAGGGGCTGAATAAGTGGTCTTACAATTTTGGCAGCGACAGCGTGGCGCAGGTGCGCGATTTCACGCTGCGCATGAACACAAACTTCAAAGACATCGATTTTCCTGACAACACCCTGTCGCCATCTGAAAAGCACGAGACGAGCAATGGGTGGGAACTCAACTGGACTTACAAGAGTTTGTTGTCCGGATACCAGATCGCGATGGTCATGCCCGAGAAGTTGCAGCCGGGTCCACTCGCCGGACGCATCAGCTTTTTTGCGCCGGTATCACTGTTCTTCTTTTTCTTCCTGATGCTGATCATCACGACGATGCGCGGCATCGATCTTCACCCGATGAACTACTTCTTTCTCGCGGCAGCGTTCTTCGCTTTTCACCTGCTGCTCGGGTACCTCGTCGATCACATCTCGATCCACAAAGCGTTTGCAATTTCGGCGCTGGTTTCCGTTTTTCTGGTCGTGAGCTACTTACGTCTCGTCGTCGGAATCGGGTTTGCGAGCCGCGAGGCCGCGCTCGCGCAGATCATCTACCTCGTGTTGTTTTCCTACGCGTTTTTCCTGAAGGGATTCACTGGGCTGGCGATCACGATCGGGTCGATATTGACGCTTTTCGTGGTGATGCAGGTCACGGGGCGCATGCGTTGGACGGAGAAATTCGGTCCGAAAACCACCACTCAATCTCCAGTAGATCTTTCTTGAGCTGTTAATAAAACGGCGGGGTCTAACGTCTTAAGTTAAGCCACGGATTTACACGGATGACACGGTCTGAACCGTGTTTATCCGTTTAATCCGTGGCTTCAACTGAACTTCAAACGTTTAGGCGGCGTATACGGCCCCGACCGTTTTATGAGAGCAATACTGTCCTTCTATTCCGATGCGCTGAAGATCGCCCTGCAGTCGATCTTTGCCCACAAGTTGCGCGCGTTTCTGACGCTTATCGGTATCATCATCGGCGTCTCATCGGTCGTGACGGTCGGAGCTTCAATCAGCGGCCTCAACACTTACGTCGTCGATAGAGTCAGCAAAGTTCTCGGCAGTAATCACTTCATGATCGCCCGCATGGCCTTCTCGGGCCACATGGACGACGAAGAATTCGAACGGCGAAACCGGCGTAACAAGCGACTCAACTGGGACGACTACGAGTGGGTCCGTGACCATTGCATGTCGTGTTCGGAAGTGGGCGCGGGCGCCGGCTCAGGAGCTGATCTGAGACAGGATGGAGTTGAATTTATCGGCGCCCAGGTCTTCGGCGACACGGCCAACATGGTTGATATCGAAGAGAAGACCATCGACACGGGACGCTTCATCACCGATGACGAAGTGCAGCGTTCCGCGTTCGTAGTGGTGCTCGGCGCCGATATCAAAGACAAGTTTTTCCCGAACCAGGATCCGATCGGAAAGACGCTCAAAGTCCGCGGACTGCCGATGCGCGTTGTCGGCGTTGAAGAGAAGCGCGGTTCTTTCTTCGGCGATTCGATGGATCGTCACATCTACATTCCGATCACCACGCATCTCCAGATCTTCGGCCGCAATGGTCTTCAGATTCACGGCAGAAGTCGCAACCGCGATAACTTTCATGCCGCGATTGAAGACGCGCGCGTTGCCATGCGAATCAAACATCGTCTCAACGGTAACGACGAAGATGATTTTGGTCTCGTTAACGTTGAAGAGCTGAACAATCAGATCGACGAGTTCACCGGCGCGATTGCAAAGGTGGTGATTCCGATCACTTTCGTGACGCTCGTCGTCGGCGGCATCGTGGTGATGAACATCATGCTGGTCAGCGTGACGGAAAGAACTTTCGAAGTCGGACTCAGAAAAGCAGTCGGCGCTACACGGCGGCAGATCCTGCTTCAGTTTTTGATCGAGTCGGGAATTCTTTGCGCGCTCGGCGGCGTCATCGGATTGTTAGTAGCATGGGGAATCACGACGCTGATAACCACGCTGGCGTCGATCACGATGACGATAACGATCTTCTACATCATCCTGGCGCTCGGCGTGTCGACGATCATCGGGATGATCGCCGGCATCTACCCGGCATTCAAAGCCGCACGACTCGATCCGATCCTGGCGCTGACAAAAGCGTAGTCTCGGGTCAGTACCGGGAGCGGTAGCGACCGGGTCGATGGTGAAGTTAGTTATGTTCGAAAGACCCGGTCGCTACCGCTCCCGGTACTGACCCGAGCGTTTTTAGTGAATTAGTTCAATGAAGCTTCGATTACCAAAAGGTATTTTGCGCGAGACGTTCCGGATGGCGCTCGACAGCGTGCGCGGTCACAAGTTTCGCAGTTTTCTGACGGTGCTGGGAATCGTGATCGGCATCATGTGCGCGATCTGCATCGCGTCGCTGCTAACCGGCCTGCGCCAAAACATCGTCGCGATGATCGAGGAATATGGAACGAACAATATCTACGCGTTCCATCTTTCCACCGGCCCACGCACGAGTGAAGATCGTTCGGAGCGGACGCGCAAACCCCTGACCATCGGCGACGCGGAAGCAATCAAGGCGCAGGTAAGCGCGGTTGAAGACGTCGCGCACATCGCGCCGAACGTCGGTTACAACGGTGGCGCATTTGACGACAACGTTACTTACCAGGGACGCAACTATCGCTGGGGCAACACGCAGGGAGTTTCGCCAAACTACGCCGACATCACGAACATCTCGCTCAAGGAAGGCCGCTTCATCACGGACGCCGACGATTCGCAGCGCGCGAACGTGATGGTGATTGGCGTCAACGCGGCGGAAGCGCTCTTCCCGGGTTACAACCAGATCGCGGGCGCGCAGGTGCGCATGGGTGGCTATAACTTCGAAGTCATCGGCGTGCTCGAAAAGCGCAAAGCCGGGTTCTTCGGCGAGAACGACGAAGACAATGCGGTGTACATTCCGTTCCGCACCGCGCAAAAAATCGCGCCCGCCCGAGGTTATGTGCTGCTCATAATTCGTGGTCGTACGGGCCAGGTGCAGGAAGCGCTCGCGCAATCGGAAGAGATCTTACGCCGCCGTCGTCACGTGAAGTTTGGTGAGCCGGACAACTTCGACATCAAGACTGCGGACAAGTTTATCGAACAGTTTGACAGCATCACCGCGATGGTCGGGTTGATCGCGATCGCGATATCGAGTCTCGGATTGCTCGTCGGCGGCATCGGCGTGATGAATATCATGCTGGTGAGCGTGACTGAGCGAACGAAAGAGATTGGCGTGCGCAAAGCGATTGGCGCGCGGCGTCGCGACATCGTGCGGCAGTTTCTGTTTGAAGCGATGATGCTGACGTTTCTGGGTGGCGTGCTGGGCGTGCTGCTGGCGATTGGCATCAGCAGATTACTCATGTTGCTGATTCCCGACATGCCGGCGTCGATTCCGACGTGGGCCGTGGTGACGGGGCTGAGTGTGTCGATCGGTGTCGGCTTGATATTCGGTGTTTGGCCTGCGAAGAAGGGGTCAAAGCTCGATCCCATCGAGTGTCTGCGTTACGAGTAAGTTCATCATGAAAAATCTCGTAAATCCTGTAAGATGCTCGCTGTGGAGCGAGACTTCCTAAGAGAATACCTAACCTACCTGCAAATCGAGAAAGGTCTCGCGCGGCA
>DATNDM010000329.1:0-3735 GCA_035553235.1 Pyrinomonadaceae bacterium
AGTCTTGCGATTGTGCAACGGAGTGAGACGATCGTGGAGCAGACGCACGGGACGTAGATTGATATAGAGGTCGAGGCCGCGTCGCATGCCGAGCAGGATGTCTTCGGCGTGTTTGTTGGACGGAACGCGCGGATCGCCGAACGCGCCGGCGAGAATGGCGTCGAATTCAGCGGTCAACATTTCGAGTGCGCCCTGCGGCAGTGTGACGCCGTCGCGCAGAAACTTTTCCGCGCCCCAGTCGAAGTCGACGAGCTCGAGTTCCAGGCTTCTGGTTTGCTGCAAGTGTCGCAACACGCGAACAGCCTCGCGCAACACTTCAGGACCGATTCCATCACCAGGGATGACTGCGATTCTTTTCATTTGGATTCTTCTTTGCTCCTTTGCGCCTTTGCCTGAAAGCTCTCTCGGAATTTTTCACGCAAAGACGCAAAGAAACGCAAAGGCACAAAGTTAATGCGGTACGCAGAGCACGGGGACGCGCGTGCCGCGCAAAACTTTCTCCGCCGTCGAACCAAAAAGTACTTCTTCAGCGGGCGTTGACCGGCCTCGGATTCCCATCACAATCATCGGCAGATCGAGATCACGAGCAATCTTCAATATCTCGACGAACGGCAGCCCAATCACGACCATCTTTTCGACATCGACGTTACCGGTGTCGATTCCTTCCAGCACGTTTGCAAAACTCGCTTCTGCCTGTTCCTTGAGACGCGCGCGCAGATCGTCGGTCGTTCCCATACCGGCCGCAACCGCAGCCTGGATGAACTCCTCATCGACTACGTGCAGCAACGTTAGATCGCCTTCGGGCGCGGCCATACCGACCGCCACTCGCAGCGCGTTCACTGAGCAAGGCGAAAAGTCTATCGGAACGAGTATCTCAGGTGATTGCAGCATCGCTTCCCCTCGTCATTCTTGAATCTGTTGTGGTTTAGTGCCTGCCTGCTTCTTGTTTTTCATCACGTAGTCAGCGACCTTCGGCAGACTCGCCAAAATCGTGTCGCCGACAATCTTCATACTCTGCGCTGACACTTTGTCGATCGTGTCGTCAGCGCGGTGCCAGTGTGGATATGAACTCAGTTGAATGACGTCGACCGCGTCCACGCCCGCACGAATGAACGGGTCATGATCATCGCCGCCCACACCTTCCTCACGATCGACAAACACTTTGCTGTAGCCGAGCTCACGTCCGGTTTGCCAGATGATGTCCTGCAACCATCTCGTACTCGTCGGGTCGCGGCCCAGCTCGAGGTTCTTGTAACCCATCATGTCAAGCAGGATCATAGCGCGCGTACTCTCCAACTCGTTGTGCGCGCGCAGTTGCGAGACGTAATGACGGCTGCCGTACGTGTTGTCGGGATCCTGTGAGTCGCCACAATCAGACCAGCCTTCACAAAAAGACTCTTCACCGTCGAAGAACACGAGCCGGTATGTGACTTTCGGTTTTTCCTTGTGACTGGCCAGCACGCGGCCGATTTCGAGCAGCGTTGCGACAGACGTCGCCGGATCGTTTGCGCCAACGAAGGTCATGTCTGGAAAAAGCTTCGTATCGTAGTGACTGGTGAGCAGGATCAGTGTCTTAGTTTCACCTGGGATCTCGGCGACGATGTTCGCCATCTTCTTATCACCTTGCGGCGTCCCGGCCGTGAACTCGTCGAGCGAAACCGCGAGTCCATAAGACTTCAATTCATTTTCGATGTAGGCACGCGTCTTTGCGAGTGGCTGCGTGTCCGGTGGTCGAGGTCCGAAGTCGAGCTGCTTCTTGACGTGGTCCATCGCTCGTTCGCCGTTGAATGCCGTGACGAGCGGCGGCGAGGGAGTAGCGGGACGAGCACTGCTCGAAACACTGGCGCGCGGTTTTGCAGGCGGATCTTCTTTCGGGCACCCAATGAAGAACAGCGGCGCGACTAACAACGCCATCTTCGTCAACCTTGCAAATCCTGTAATCCTGTCTAACAAACGGTCACTACTTTCTCGCGCGCGATGCTTTTTCTTTTGCCTTTCCAGCGAGCGCATCAAACGCTTTCGACCCGAACGCGAGCGGCTTCTCGATCGCTGAGTCCAGCGCTTCCGACATCGCCACGGCTTCCATCTGCATCAGCGTCGTCAGTTTCTTTCCGAGTGGCAGCGCTCCGAATTTTTTCATCAGCTCAGGGCCCTCGTCGACTGCCGCCGGTCTTTCCGGTCGCGCTGCGTTCATCACCACGACTTCACCGTGGTTCTGGATCTTGACCTGACACGCAAGTCGTAATGACTGGTCCAACCGGTCCGCGCCGAGTTGTTGCTGCTCGACGAGGCTGGGCGGCGACAGTAAGTTCGCGCCGGTCTTCACCGAGACAACACACTCAGGGCACTCGCCCTTTCCCGAAGTGCATCCGGCGCCGAGTGGCGCGCCCATACGCCGCGCTGCGTCGATCAAATAGGTGCCTTCGGCGACGATGCCGTTGAGGCCCGACGGTTCAAACGTAATTGAGACACTCATGCCCAAACCTCCAACGCTGTGTAATCTGTTTGGCTAGTGTAAATCCGCGGGAGACTTCTGCAAAATCTACGAGCGCGCGGTGAGGGTCCGTTCGCTTTGTCTACGTGCCGACTGGCAATCGGCGCAGATACCGATGATGCGCAACAGGTGCTGCGTGATTTCGAAGTGGTGCTTCGCCGCCATCGCATCCTGAATGGCTTCGAGCTCAGCCGAAAAGAACTCGATAATCTTGCCGCACTCCGAACAAATCATGTGATCGTGATGTTGATGTTTGTAGTTGTGTTCGTAGTGCGCGCGCCCGTCGCCGAAGCGCACCTCGCGCGCGAGTCCGGCTTCAGTGAGCAGCTTGAGCGTGCGATAGACGGTGGTCTGGCCGACCGTCGGGTCTTCTTTTTTGACTAACTGGTAGAGGTCTTCGTTGGAGAGATGTTCTTCGGTACGAAGAAAAACATCCAGAATCAGGTCGCGCTGAGACGTACGCTTCAGGCCCTTTTTCTGGATGTGTTTAAGGAAGACTTCCTGCTCTTCGGTTAATGGCTCTTCTGCGGTCGTCATCAGTGCTCAGATTTTAGCATCAGCCGTTAGGTGACGAAAAGGTGAGAGCACCAAGCCATCCACAGATTACGCAGAATGATTTAACAGAGTCTGCGTAATCTGTGGACGGCTTGGTGTGGAGATGATCTCGTAACTCTCACGTTCCGAGCATAGTCTCGACAATCCCGTAAGCCGCGTTCAAGGCGTCGTCGAGTTTCTCGGTTTCGGCACCGCCACCCGTCGCCATGTCGGCACGGCCTCCACCTTTGCCGCCAATCAGCGAAGATACTTTTTGAACGATCTGTCCCGCGTTGAGTTTTTTCGTCAGGTCGTCCGTCACCCGCGTGATGAGCGACGCCTTGCCGTTGTTTGCCTGGCCCAGGACAACAACTCCCGATTCGATTTGACGCGACAAAGAGTCTGCCAACTGGCGTATGCCATTCACGTCGAGACTCGATACCCGCTGTACGAGCACTTTTAAGCCATTGACTTCTCGAGCCTGCACCTGAGCAGACTGCCCCTGCGCTAACTTCAGTCTCAACTGCGAGAGCTCACGTTCGTACTGCCGCGTCTGTTCCTGGAGCTTATCGATCGCCGACGGCAGTTCCGCGGGCGACACTTTGAATCGACTCGTAAGCTGCTGGAGCACACGTTCATCGCTTTGGAAACGCGAAAGCGCAGCATCGGCCGTGATCGCTTCAATTCTGCGCACCCCGGCCGCGATT
>DATNDM010000330.1:0-2207 GCA_035553235.1 Pyrinomonadaceae bacterium
AGACGGTAAGGTCTATGCGCAAAGATATTGCCAACCGAAAATCCTCGCGCTAACCTCGCCTCTTAACGAAGATGAGCTAACACCTCGCCTAAGCTGATGCCGGCGATACTCATATACGTGTGACAGTTTGTGGGCCAGTACGTAAGGTGAGAGCGGCAGCACGATTCTGAAGCCGAACTACCGCTCTCGGACGGAACGCACAGGCAACACCCACAATTTGCCTCCGGGCATGCGCTCCGAACTTGATCTCAATGAAAAGGAGCAAGTGTTGAATATGGCGCGAGGACAAACCGACTAGTGAGTTGCGCCCGATCAAATCGGGCGTATCGGTTGTTCTCTTGGTCGGCGCGCAGTGTAAGTGAAAATACACATAAATTCAAGAGCGCATCTTCGTCAGGAGTCGTGGCCTGATGGGACGCTCGCGCCGAAACAAGCCGGCAAGGCTGAGCCATAAGCTGTTGGCGATCCGTAAGCGTTTGAGAATGAGCCAGACCGAGATGGCCCGCGCGTTGGAGTTAAAGGTGCATTATTCCGCAGTTTCGAATTACGAACTCGGGACACGTGAACCAGATTTGATAATTGTGCTGCGTTATGCCCGGCTTGCAGGCGTACCGATGGAGACGCTGGTCGACGACAAGATGAGCCTGCCGGAACGCTACGAGCAGTTTCAGCCGCAAAAGAGCACAGAACCCTAGCCACAAAAGAGCACAAGAAGCAAAAAAATAAAACGGTTTCGGTTGCAGAGATCGATGACGACAGCCGGTGTCTCAAGATCAGAAATCAACATTTGTGCTTTTGTGCCTTTTTGTGGCTAAACTTTTTTGTAGCTACGGAACGATCTCGAAAGGCGCTTCCTGCTTCGTAGACTTCCGCGTCACCCTGTCCTTCGTTTCCTCCCAACTCCGAGCGCGTCCGCCACCCGATTGATGTAATTGAACCACGATGCAATCAGCGTGATTTGCAGAATGCCCTTGTCGTCGAACCCGACCGCGCGCAGTCGCTCGTGATCCGCCGGCGAGATGCGCGTCGCGTCGCGCGTGATCTGCACGACGTAATCCAGCATCACTTTTTCCTGCTCAGAAATCGGCGCGTTGCGGTAGTCGTCTTCAAGCGCAGCTACCAACTCTTTGTCCAGCGTTACGCGACGCAGAAACTCTGCGTGAGACTCGATTCAATAATGACAACGGTTAGTTACCGAAACCACCGTGGTGATCATCTCGTGCTGTCGTCGATCGAGTGGCAAGTCCGGCGACATCAGCGATCCAAACGTCGCGAACGCATGAAAAAGCGCGTCGGGAATCAAACTGTGAGACGCGACGATGCCCGCCGTTTCGCCGTCCGCTGTCGGATGCACGGGAGTCGCGTACTCAATCGGGTACAGGTTACGCTGCGCCTCGACTGCCTTTCGCACTTCCTCACTCTCATCAACAGCAACCGTTTTGATCCACGTCATTGAGTAGTCTCTCTTTCAACTAAACGCTTGTTACGATAAACCAGATACACCGGCACGCCCAGCGACACCACTGCAACGCCGAGAAACGCATGCATCGGATTGTCGCCCGCGATCAGGACGAGCAGGACGAGCAACATCGCCAGAAACACGATCGGCGTCACCGGATAACCAGGAGTCAGATAGCGCACGCCGTTCGCGTCTTCACGCCGAAACTTAAACAACGCGGCCACGGTGAGTCCAATGAAAACGAGCACGATGAAGATAAAGTATGAAACGATCGCTCTGAAGTTGCCGGCGACGACGAGCAGCGATGCCAGTACCGCCTGCAGTGCGATCGCTCGCGCCGGTGTTTCGTAGCGAGGGTGCAGCACCGCGACTGACGGAACAAACAGACCATCGCGTGCCATAGCGAAGTAAACGCGCGGCGCCGACATCACCACGGCTGTAATACTTCCCAGCACCGCCACGACAACGATGAGCGAGAAGATCAATCCACCCGCACGTCCGAAGAGCACTTCGCCGGCCTGTGCCGCAAAAGTCTCGCCCGATGTCACCTGGTCCAGGGGCACGAGATACACGAAGTTGAGACTGGTGAGCACGTACACGATCGTGACGATAATCACGCCGTAGGTTAAGGCGCGTGGCAACGTGTGCGCGGGATTCCTGACTTCGCCGGCGAGTTTGCCGAGGTCCCACCAACCGGCGAACGAAAAAAACGCTCCAACCATTCCGCCCGCGAGCGCGCCGATCAAAG
>DATNDM010000331.1:0-5745 GCA_035553235.1 Pyrinomonadaceae bacterium
GCCGCAAGTCTAGCTCCTAGTTGTTCTTGCGCGGGGTCGACAATCGCCATCAGTAGCACTCAGCACCAGGTTCGAAACGCAATCATAACAACCCGGACGGCAAAGGTCACAGCAGCGGCACTTAATTTGATGCTAGGGTAGAACTGTTGCGGCCCCATCCCCCTCATAGGCCGATAAATTTTCTGGAGGAACTTTTATGAAATTTCGGACATCTAATCACTTTTTAGGAATCCTGGTAGTGGGGCTGTTGCTGGTCTTGGGCGCGTCGAGTAATGCGATGGGCCAGGGACGCGGCCGCGGAAACTCGCACTGGGATAAGAAGTGCGAAAAGTTCGTTAACTGTCATGACGCGCGTGACGGTCGTTGGGATGGACGCGGACCGAATCGTCGCACTGGATTCAACAACAATTTCAGACGTTACAGACGCTATCGTGACAACGATTTCAACAGTCGCAGAGGTCGCTATCGGAATCGTGCATACACCTACAATCGACACTGGCGTCACCAGCGGTAAGCAAGAGGCGGGCATTCTTGACACCCTCCACACGCATTCGCATAATGGCCTACCCGGCACGTTGCGGATGTGGCGGAACTGGCAGACGCGCAGGTCTCAGAAGCCTGTGATGGTGACATCGTGGAGGTTCAAGTCCTCTCATCCGCACCAAAATATTGAGGCGAGTCTGTTAATGCAGACTCGCCCTTTTTCGTCTCTCTTAACAAATCCCCCGCAGGAAATAAAAAATTTTTGTCATGGATTTTCGGAGCCCGGTGTTTTCGTACTAAGAGGTCCAGTTCCGAAAGGGGAGTATCAATGAACGTCGACCAGGCAGCTTTGATGGAAACCGACAACTTACGACATGCCCATGTCAACAGCGCACTAGCTGAACGAACAGTGCGTTTGAAATTAGCCGAGCGTCCCGATCGCGATCGCATTCAAAGGGTTGTTGATCTGGCTGACGCACTTTTGTCAGAAGCTGAAACATTGGCACGCGACAAGGCTTTCACCGAGGAAGCAACGAGGCTCAAACCTTTGGACATTCTCGGCGGGATTAATTTCTACGACGAAGTGCAACGATTCGAGACTCACCTGATCAGGATGGCGCTCGCCGAAACCGGAGGTAATCAGGCGAAGGCGGCAAGGCTTCTCGGAATTAAAGCTACAACCCTTAACTCCAAAATTAAACTCTTCAAAATTGACGTAGGCTAGACTCCCCAGTCCCCGTCTTCTTCAATTAACTGCTTCCGACGGACCGAGGAGTTCGGCCTCGGTCACGTCGGAAACTGTTAACAACTGCTCCTGAAAAAGATTCGAATCGATCAACGTCTGCACGACGTAACGACCCGCTGTCGGGAACGTCACGTTAACGAAGAAGCTGATGTTGTCGGCGAAGCCGCCCTGCGCGATCTCGAAGCGCGTCGGCTGTGAGACAACTACGGGTTGTTTTCGATCGGGAGTGAGTATGCGTACCTCGGAGAGATAACTGCCCTGCCCTTGCCAGTGGTTAACGACGGCAAACTTGATTAACGATACGGGTAGTTGCTGCACCATGATGTTCTGAAACACCCCCATGAACGACAGCTTGTTACCGGCTTCGAGTCGAACGTCATCACAAAACAACGTATACAGTAATTCCGGCTTCTTTGTTGGTTCAGTAGTACTCATATCTGCTTTTGTGCCCCTTCTGGCTATTTCAACATTCCTTTGAATGCATCCTCGTCAATCACAGTTACACCCAGCGCTTCGGCTTTATCCAACTTAGATCCAGCCGCCTCGCCCGCAACCACATAATCGGTCTTCTTGCTGACCGATGAATTAACTCTCCCGCCTCGCGCTTCAATCAGCGCCCGCGCTTCATCACGAGTGAAGCTCGTCAACGTTCCAGTCAACACAAACTGCTTTCCTTCAAAGCGTTCATCAACCTGCGCACTGCTCCGACGCTCAGCTTCCGTTCTGATTCCGACGGCACGCAGCCTATCACACAGCGCGCGGTTCCCCTCATCATCAAACCAGTCGCGCACGCTCTCAGCGACCGTCAACCCGATCTCGGGAATGGCGTCCAACTCTTCCACCGACGCTTCCATCAGCTTCTGCAACGAACCGGTCTCATGCGCGAGAATGCCTGCTGTTCGTTCACCAACGTGTCTGATCCCGAGCGCGTAAATGAGGTTCGCGAGATCGCGCGTCTTGCTCGCTTCGATCTGCGCGAGCAGGTTCGACGCAGACTTCTTCGCCATGCGCGGCAAATCCGCAACCTGATCGAGCGTCAACGAATAAAGATCGCCAACATCCTTTACGAGGTTCGCTGCCACGAGTTGCTCGGCGAGCACGTCACCCAATCCCTCGATACGCATCGCACGTCGTGACGCGAAGTGAAGCAAGCGACCCATCAACTGCGCCGTGCAATCCGCCGCGACACAACGCGCGACCACCTCACCTTCCGGACGCGAGATCAACCCACCACACACGGGGCAATTCTCGGGCGGCACGAAATCCCTTTCTTTGCCCGTGCGCTTCGAAGTGACGACACTCAGCACCTTCGGAATGATCTCGCCGCTCTTCTCAATCATCACGGTGTCGCCAATCTTGACGTCCAGCCGCCTGATCTCGTCTTCGTTGTGCAACGTCGCGCGTGACACGGTCGTACCGGCAAGAAACACGGGTTCGAGGATCGCCACCGGAGTGATCGCACCCGTCCGTCCGACTGAAACAAAGATGTCGAGAACTTTCGTCGATGCCTGGCGCGCTGGATATTTGTAAGCGATGGCCCAACGCGGCGCCTTGGACGTCGCTCCAAACTCATCCTGCAACGCAGTTGAGTTGACCTTAACGACGAGACCATCGATCTCGTAACCGAGATCGTCGCGTAAAGCTTCTTTCTCGTTCGCAAACTCGATCACTTCAGCAATCGTCTCGCACAGTTTGCGATGTGGATTCACGCGAAAGCCCGCGGCCTCGAGCCAGTCAAGCGCTTCCCAGTGCGTGGGAAAGGGCTTACGAACATTCACGAGCAAATCGTAAGCGAACATGTCGAGCTTGCGCCGCGCGACGAGACGCGGATCGAGTTGACGGATCGCGCCGGCCGCAGCGTTGCGCGGGTTCATGTAACGTGGCTCGCCAAGCTCTTCGCGTTCCGCGTTCGTTCTTTCGAAAACATCTCGCGGTATGAAAACTTCGCCGCGCACTTCTAAAGCTGAATCAATCCGTTTTGCCTGCGGCTTCAGGCGCAGCGGAACACTCCGAATCGTGCGCGCATTCTGCGTCACGTCTTCACCGATACGCCCGTCACCACGTGTCACACCACGCATCAACAAACCATCTTCATACTGCAACGACAACGACAAGCCGTCTATTTTCAGCTCGGCGACGTATTCCAGCTTCCGTCCTTCAGCCAACCGCCGGCAACGATCGTCGAACGCACGCAGCTCGTCGATGTTGTAGCTGTTGTCGAGCGAGAGCATCTGGCGTGTATGTACAACTTCCGGAAAGCCTTCCGCGGGCCTTCCGCCCACTCGCTGCGTCGGACTGTCAGGCGTGAGTAATCCAGGATTGGCCTCCTCGAGTTTCTGGAGCTCCTCCATGAGCTGATCGTATTCACGATCGGAGATCTCGGGAGCGTTCGAGACGTAGTAGAGTTCGTCGTGACGTCGAATCTCGTCTCGGAGTTTTTCGATTTCGGATAGTTTGTTCTTTTTAACCACGGATTACACGGATCATTTTAGACGGTGAATGACGCGCCCGATCAATTTGATGGTGTTCAGGAAATCATCAACGCGGATATTTTCGTTCGGCCCGTGAGGATTCGAGCCGGCGTAGCTGGTTCCGAAAGACGCGACCGGTGTCGGTGGATCGGAAACGCCACACACCGCGCCCACTGGACCACTCGATGGATCCATCGGATAAATCAACGGGGGTTTGCCGTGAACTTCCGCAGTCGACTCGATCACGGCCTGCGCAACGCGAGACTTCGACGACGACTTAGCCAGCGGCGCACTGCCGAGTTCGATGATCTCGACGTCTCTGAATCCACGCACGTCCAAATGCTTTCGCAAAAGATCGACAACGATCTGCGCCGTCAGATCCGGTACTAGTCTGAAATCAAGCCGCGCCATCGCGGTGCTGGGCAACACGGTCTTAGCCCCCGCTTCAGTGTGACCAGTGTGAATACCGCAGATCGTGCAGGTGGCGCCAAAAATGTGTTCCTTGACGAGCGTGTGGCCCTTCATCGCGCGCACCCAGCCGCCGATGCGAAACTCGCGTTTCAGCCCCGCCTCGTCGAGTTCGATCTGTTTCAGGACTTCAGCGTCTTCGTCACTGATCGGAGCGATGTGCGATGAGAAGCCGTCGATGGTGATGACGCCTTTCGGCGAAGTGATGGTGGCGAGTGCCTGCACGAGACGCCAGGCTGGATTCGGAACGATCGTGCCCCACTTGGAATGCAGATCAGAGCGCGCGCCAAACGCCCGCAACTCTAAAAACGTGATGCCCTTGAAACCGAGACTAACGACCGGGTTCTCTTTCGTGTCGCTCGAGCCCTCATCCCACAAACAGCCATCGGCTTTCAACAATTCGGCGTGCTCAGTCGTGAACCGATAAAGACTCGGACTGCCAAGACCATCTTCACCCTCGACAATGAAACGCAGCGTCACCGGCAGCTTGCCGAACGTCTTTTGATATGCTTCGACTGCTGCAAGCCGTGCGATCAGATCGCCTTTGCTATTCGCCGCACCGCGTGCGTAAAGCTTGCCGTCCGCGATCGTGGCGGCGAATGGTCCCGCGGACCATTCCGTCAGTTGGCCCACCGGCTGCACATCGTAATGTCCGTAGACAACAAACGACTTTGGACCACTGCCGCACTCGCCGTAGATGATCGGATAGCCGGAACCAACGCGAAACGAGCGCGTGCCGATGCCGATCCGCTGCATCGACTGTTCGACCGTCTCCGCAATCGCGCGCATGCCCGTGCCGCGCGCGGCCACCGATGGCATGCGGCAAAGCTGCTGCAATCGCTCGGTAAAGCTGCGTGCGTGCCTGTCTACATATCGATCAAACTTCGTGAAAATCAATCCGTGTTATCCGTGGTTAAGATCGCTCAAACAAAACATACCTCGACTGCTTCTCGCCCCTCTCAAATCCGGCACAGATCAAATTCTGCGCAAACGCCCGCTGAAACTCCTGGCGCACACGCGTCTGTTCATCACGAGCATGCTCCACGTCACGCTTCACCAGCGCGGTCCAATCTGCCGGAATGGCAATCGTCCCAACACGCGCGCCCGCAAACGGCTTCTCGACTCCTTTCGCAAGCTCATGCACACGAGGCGAATCTATCTCCCACGTTGCCGACAATCGATCACTCGGCAGACCGAGCCGTTGATCAGATCCGTAATCGGTGCCGTAAAAGTCGTCGAGATAAGTCTCCACCACAGCGCCAAGCCGGTTGAGATTGAAATGCGCGTTGCGCGCCAGCATCGGATCCCACGTCCACTTAATCAACTTCCGGCCCTCGCGCAGCGCGCGCTGGCGTTGCGCCCATTTCAAACGCGCGCCGACACCCTTGTTCTGATAGTCCTTCGCGACTGCCATCACGTGCAAGTATCCAAATATCTCGTTGTGACCGCGAACAGCGGCAAGATGATGAACAAAACCGACCATGCGAGCGGCTACGAAGGCGCCCAGGGTCCAGCCACCGGCCTGGCGAGAGACGATCAAATGCCGGCGAGGTGAGAGTTCAAGATCAGGAAGGCCGA
>DATNDM010000332.1:0-7046 GCA_035553235.1 Pyrinomonadaceae bacterium
TCCTCGCCGTACAGTGCGTACTCAACGCACTCTTCGATCTGAAGACGGTTTTCTTCCTCTCGTCACCGCTCAACGGAATGACGGTGCATACCGACGCTCAGAACATGGCGCAGTTCACCGGCATCCCGGCGATCTTCTGGACAGTGGCGTGGATCGCTATCGCACTCGGAATCCTGTGGTTCGCAATGCGACTCTACGTCGCGCGCCGCGAAAGCAGTTATCAACCCGATCTACCGTTCGAAGAAACGTCTACAGTTTAAGCCACAGATCTTCACGGATGAACACGGATTTTCTACCGTGTGTATCCGTGTAATCCGCGGCTAAAAAACAAACTTAGCCTGCACCTGGAACATCCGCGGCGGATCGATATTCGCAAACGCCGGGATCGCATTCGCCGAAGTCCCGACGTTTGTCACAAACTGCCCGAACGTCGCAGCCGCAACCTGGTTTGGTCCGAAAGTCGTCACGCCCCGTCCCAAAAAATTTCCATGATTGAACAGATTGAAACCTTCGAGTCTCAGCAAAATCGCCTTGCTTTCTGAAAACCGAAAACGCTTCTCCACGAAAGCAGCAACATCCGAAGTGGGCGTGCCGCGGAAAGCCGATTTCTTCATCAGCAAGCCATTGATCCTCGGACGATCGTTGTTGATGCCGTCACCGTTGTTGTCTGCCCCCGTCGTTGCATTGAATGGACGCGCTGAGGCAAACATGGACACCGTGCCCGCAGTGAAGTCCCAGGGGAATCGATAGTGGAACGTGATTACGGCGCGATGACGCTGATCGACCACGCTTGGACCACGTTCGAGCTCGCCCAGTTGACTAATGTGACTCTCATTAGGTCCGATGCCGTTGCCGTCGGGCTCGAAAGTGTTCAACGCTTTTGACAACGTGTAACCCACCGACGCGAACATCTTCCGATTGCCGCGATAGCTGAACTGCGTCTGCAACCCATCGTAATCAGCCACGCCGAGATTCATGATGACGTTCACCTGGCGAACCCCACCATTCGCCGGAAGAATGGGCCGCGTTTTATTAGCGTCGGCAACTGTTCGAACCGCTGATGCCACACGATCGTACGGCGTCGGCGCATTCAAATCGACCGTGCGATCGAGGTTGGACCAGTGCTGGTGCACGTAGTCGGCGCCGAAAAACATTCCTTTGAAGAACTCACGCTCCGCGCCGAATGTAAACACCTGGCTACGCGGATTCACCAGCTTGTCCGGGTAGTTTGGCAACAGATCGAAGTTCAGTCCGAATCGCGCAAACTGCTCCCGATAGAAGTCTCGCAGGCCGGCGCGGATCGTAATGTCGCGTGCGGGCAGTTGTTTCGCAGGAATCGTGCGCGGGTCGACCGCGACTGGAAGACATGAGCCGACGAGGCAGGTTGGGAAACCGGTATCGCCTTTTGCGGCAGTGTAGGTCGCCAAACCATCAAGTCCGTTAACCAGATAACCGGCGACCGCGTTCGCGCGGATCTGGGTGTAGTACATCGCGTAGCCACCACGAATCGACGTTCGCGAATCTCCGCCCGGATTCCAGCCAAAACCGATACGCGGCGCGAAATTAGCCTTTGCGTCGGTGAGCGTCTGACGGTCATACCGCAGTCCGAGATCCAGCGTGAAATTGCTGCGCAGGTGAATGTTGTCCTGAATGAACCCGGTGTTGAGCCACTGCGGCAAGTTGTAGCTGTTGATGCCGAAGTCGATGGGTTGCGTGTAGCTTTGCACGTCGTTGAGCGTCAACTGCCCAAACGGCAGCGTGGTGTTGTTGAAGAACGTGAACGTGCCGAGGATCGCCGTGCCCGGCTCGCTGCCAAATCCACCCGAGCGATGATGAGTGATGCTGCCGCCGAAACGCAGATAGTGTTTGCCAACTGACCACGACATCGTGTCGGAGAACTGCACCTGATGCCCCCACAGATCGGAAGCGCGTGATTGACCAATCGTAAAACCCGCTGCGCCGCCGCGTGTGTAAGTCGTCGACAGGTTCTGCGCTTCCCACTTTGTTACGGGATCGCCGTGCAGATAAGCAAAGCGCGCTTCGTTCAGAACTCGCGGATTGATAACCGTAGTGTGATTGACTTGCGCGACCCACGAGCGACGCGAGTAACGGCGCGCCACGCTCGGCGCGTTTGTGCCGCCAACTGCGTCCTGCGGGTTGTCGTCGTAGAAGCGATCCACGTTCACGCGGAACATCAGGCTCTGGTTCGCGGTGAGCTTGTGGTCCAGGCGGCCGTCAAACAGGAACTGTCGATAGTGACCGGTGTATTCGAGATTGCCGTCGGCCGGCAGCACAAACGCCGGCAGCGCCGTTGAAAGAAACGTCGTGCGGTTCTGACGTGTGTAATCGGCAGTCGCGAAGAAGAAGGTGCGATCCTGGACGATTGGACCACCGAACGTGGCCGAATACTGTTGCAACTCATCGGGAATGTCCACCGGACTGATCGCCTGAAGTGTTGACGGCGTGACGCAGGTCGGCACCGACTTCGGACAGAAGCCCTTCGTCGAAAAAGAATCGGCCTGCCAGTCGCCGGGACGAATCAGCACCAGTCCTTCACCGTGGAAGTCGTTGGTGCCTGACTTCGTGACGATGTTAAGCGCTGGTCCAGCGGTCCAGCCATACTCGGCCGAGAATGCATTCGAGATAATGGCGATTTCCTGGATCGCTCCGAGTGGAATCGTCGCGATCGCAGTCTGACGGCCCCACGCTTCGTCGTTGTTCGCGCCGTCGAGAGTGTAAGTCGTGGTCCGACGCGAGCCTGCCCCCGTGATGAAATAAGTCTGGTTGACGAAGAGATCGCCCGTTCCCTTGCCTTGTCGAAATGCCGAGTTGAGGAGCGGCAGTGTCGAGACTTTACGGCCGAGAATCGGCGTCTCGTTGATCTGCTCTGGAGCAAGCGGCAGGCCGACTTGTGGATCGGCGCGCACACCTTCCGCTGTCCCGTAAACGGTGACTTCAGCGTTTTGCGAGCCGGCGAGGAGCGTCAACTTGATCGTCGCGGTTTCGCCTGAGCGCAATGTCAGGCCCTCGCGCTCTTCGTTGCCAAACCCTTCGCGCGCCACGGAGACCTTGTAAGTGCCTGTCAACGACAACCCGGGGAATGTGGCGGTACCGTCGGTGCCCGAGACGGCTTCGCGCGTCGCGCCAGTGGCCGTGTTGACCACAGTGACTCGTGCGTCAGTGATCACTGCGCCGGTTTGGTCGTTCACAACGACCATCATCGTGGCGGTATTCGGCGACTGCGCTACGGCCGTGATGAGCGCAGACAAAAGCAGCGGTAAGGTAAGTAAAAGCCTGAGTTTCATCGTGGTCACCTGAGGTTAGGATTACCGAAGGAGAGATTGTCGAATGAAATCGGAATTACTACCACCGACCGTACATTAACCACGGGTGACACGGATGAAATCGGGATTTAAGATCTGTCTTATCTGTGGTCACTAACTGAGGACAACGACGACATTTTCGACGAGGTGATGGACTGCGGCAAGCACTTGCGGGCGACTTTCGAGGGTTACTCCAGCTACAACAACCACGGCGAACACGATCCACGGAACGAACCGAACGATCGACGCATTACTAACCAGCAGACGCGGATCAGTCGCGGCGAGCTCGACCAGACGACGAACTCTGACTTTCACGCCCGGCGAGTCGTCACTGAGAAATGCCGACACAGCCGCCGGAATCTCCTGACGTTGCCCACCGGGAATCATCCGCGCGATCCGCACGAGCGCCGACGCCAGATTCAGTGCGACGAGCGAACTCTGCTGCGCCGCATGTTCATCAGCCGCAGACTCCGACGCTTCACTCCACGCGCGGTCCAGTGACCTGCCGCACGGAATCAGCAACAGCGCCGCGCGACTCACACGCATCACCGAGCGCTTGAAGTTATCGTGCGCAGCCAGGTGCCCGCACTCGTGCGCGACCGCCGCCGCGAGCTCTTCACGACTCAGCGATTCGAAAACGTGATCGGCAATAAACAACCGCGGACGAATCGCTCCAACCACCGCGATGATCGGAAACGAATGTTGTTGCAGTACAAAGGTCGGAACGCTGATCGCGTCGAGCTCGATGCGCGTCGAATTGGCGAGCCACTGTTTCAGCAACGAACGCGTCGCGAGCCACGTACGAATTCCACGTGAGATCGCGAGACCAACACCGACCGCGGAAAGTCCCGCTAACAATCCGAGTTTCCAACTGACCGACTCATCCGTGTGGTGCGGCTCGTAAATCAGGTACGACGGAATCATGAAGGCGGCAATCGCGACAATCGCGAGCACCGGCGGCCCAATGCGCATCACGAATAGGATCTCGGCGCGTGTCCGCGCGGAGCATTTGCGGAGCAACGGCTTACACAAACGTCCAAAGCCCGCGGCCATCAGCGTCGCAGTGGCGTTGATGGTCAGCAGCAGTGCAAGGACGAGGGTGATGCCGAGGAAGGTGTACATTTAACCCTGCCGTCGCAACTCACGTTTCTTTTCCTGGACCAGGCGATCGAGTTCGTCGAGCAGCTCGCGATCTCTTTCGCTGATCGTGTCGACGATACAGGCCAGTACCGGCTCAACGCCGTCCGCTCCGTGACCGAGCAGTCCATCGACTACGTCCTCTTTGATCCCGCGATCGAGATCGTCGCGCGAGACCACGGCGGCATACAGGAACGCGCGACCGTCCTTACGACGCTCGAGCAGTTTCTTTTTGAAGAGACGATCGAGCGTGGTCATCAGAGTGGTGTAGGCGATGCGCTCGTCGAAGGCGCGATAGATGTCGCGCACGCTGACCTCGCCGAGGCGCCACGTTTCTTCCATGACCTGGCGTTCGAGAGTGCCGAGAGCGAAGCAGGCGATTTCGCGCGGGCGGCGAAATCCACGCAGGAGAAATGGAGTTTTCATATCGGGAGGCATTGTAAACGCGGATAACGCGGATTTAAAACCCGATTTGGCGGTTAGCGTGTCTCACGCTATCATTGCTGGTTTTCGACTACGCCCGATTCGCGTCTGTATGCCTGAAGAAGCAATCCAAGTCAGAGGAGCCCGCGTCAACAACCTGAAGAACATCTCGTTCACCGTCCCGATCAACCAGATGACGGTCGTGACGGGCGTGAGCGGATCGGGCAAGTCTTCACTCGCCTTCGACACGATCTACGCCGAAGGTCAGCGTCGGTACGTCGAATCGCTCTCTGCTTACGCGCGCCAATTTCTGGAGCGCATGGACAAACCCGACGTCGACGAGATACACGGCATCGCGCCCGCCATCGCCATTCGCCAGAAAAACTCGACGCGCAATCCACGTTCGACTGTCGGCACGCAAACCGAAATTTACGACTACCTGCGACTGCTCTTCGCGCGCGTCGGACAAACGTTCTGCCGCGTCTGTGGACGACTCGTCACGCGCGACTCGCCGGATTCGATCGCCGACGAAGTGCTCGGCGAGCTCGCGGAAGGCACACGTTTTTACGTGCTCTTCCCCGCTTCCGCCGGACTCAACGAAGCGAACCGTGAACCGTCAAAGAAACGCGGCCGCGGCGGGCGCCAATGGCTGACGGCGCACCTGATGAGCCTGATGCAACGAGGCTTCACGCGTCTCTTCGTCAACGGCGAAACAATCGATCTCCAATCGCCTGACGACTATCACCGCGACGACTTCGAAGACGTCTACGTGCTCGTCGATCGACTCGTTGCACGCGCGGACGTGCGCCAGCGACTCGTCGATTCACTCGAGACCTGTTTTCAGGAAGGACACGGCACCGCGCTGATCCAGTCGGCCGACAACGAACCGAAACGCATGTGGTTCTCGGAACGTTTCGAGTGCAAGTACGACCATACTGTTTACGCGACGCCCGAGCCGCGCTTGTTCAGTTTCAACAACCCGTACGGCGCGTGCCCGACGTGTCAGGGTTTTGGCAATACGATTGGGCTCGATCTCGATCTCGTGATCCCCAATCCGGGTCTGTCGTTAAAAGACGGAGCGATCGAACCGTGGACCAAGCCGCAACACGAGTGGGCCATGCAGGAGTTGAAGCAGTTTTGCCGATCCGAAAAGATCTCGATGACTGTGCCGTTCAACCAGCTTTCGAAATCGGAGCAGCAGGCGATCATTGAAGGACGCGGCGACTGGGCCGGCGTGCGCGGGTTCTTCGATTGGATGGAAACGAAGAAGTACAAGCTGCACGTTCGTGTGTTTCTTTCGAAGTATCGCGGCTACACGTTGTGTCCGGATTGCGGCGGCAGTCGTCTGCGACAGGAAGCGCGTGACGTGCGCGTCGGCGGCAAGACGCTGCCGGAAACGTGCGCGCTCTCGATCAAAGACGCGGCTGAGTTTTTCGACACGCTCGAGCTCTCGCCCGAGCAGGCTGCGATTGCGGAACGAATACTTTTCGAAGTGCGTCGACGATTGCGATTCATGGTCGAAGTAGGACTTGATTATCTGACTTTAGATCGACTCGCTTCGACGCTCTCTGGTGGTGAAGCGCAGCGCATCCAGCTCGCAACGAATCTCGGCTCGTCGCTTGTCGGTGCACTCTATGTGCTTGATGAGCCGTCGATCGGTCTGCACCCGCGCGACAACGATCGTCTCATTCGCCTGCTCAAGAACCTGCGCGATATCGGCAACACGGTGCTCGTCGTCGAACACGATGCGGAGATGATGAGGTCTGCCGATCACATTCTCGACATCGGCCCGGCCGCGGGTGAACTCGGCGGTCGCGTCATGTACGAAGGCGACTTCAAAGGTCTGCTCGAAGACGAGACTTCACTCACTGCTCGTTATCTGCGCGGTGACGCGGAGATCAAAGAGCCACGCCAGCGCCGCACGATGCAGAAACGGAAGATCGCAATTCAGGGTGCGGCGGAGCACAACCTCAAACATATCGACGTCGAGATCCCGCTCGACATGCTCGTCTGCATCACGGGCGTGAGTGGCTCCGGAAAGTCAACGCTCATTCACGATTGTCTTTACGCCGGACTGAAGAAACAACGCGGCGACTGGCAAGGTCCGGTCGGTGCGTTTCAAAAGCTCGAAGGCGGACAGTTTATCGACGACGTGATCCTCGT
>DATNDM010000333.1:0-4855 GCA_035553235.1 Pyrinomonadaceae bacterium
CTTCTTACAATTGGCAATCGGCAATCGAAAATTGAAAATAGCCAATAACGTTATGCCCAATCTGCTCGATGCTATCAAAGAACGTATCGTCGTCTTCGACGGCGCAATGGGCACCAACCTTCAGGTCCAGAACCTGTCGCTCGACGATTTTGGTGGACCCCGCTTCGAAGGCTGTAACGAGAACCTCCTCGTTACAAGGCCGGACGCCGTCGAGAAGGTGCACGCGGGGTTCCTCGACGTCGGCTGCGACGTCGTCGAAACCAATTCATTCAACGGCACACCCGTAGACTTCGCCGAGTACGACATCGCTGACAAGGCCTACGACATGAACGTGCTCGCCGCGCGGCTCGCGAAGCGTGTCGCATCTGATTACTCGACGACAGACAAGCCGCGCTGGGTCGCAGGCTCGATGGGCCCTGGCCGCAAACTGCCGACACTCGGCCATATCTCGTTCAAAGATCTCCGCGATGCTTACGCTGTCCAGGTGCGTGGTCTGCTCGATGGCGGCGTCGATCTCCTGATCGTCGAGACGTGCCAGGACCTACTGCAAACAAAAGCCGCGCTCGCGGCAATTTTCGGTCACTTCAAAGAATCACGTCGTCGTGTGCCCGTGATTGCACAAGTCACGATCGAAGTGTTCGGCACGATGCTCAACGGCACCGAGATTTCCGCTGCTCTAACAGCTCTCGCGCCGTTTCCGATCGACGTAGTCGGAATGAACTGCGGCACTGGTCCAAAGCACATGACGGAAAGCATTCGTTACATCTGCGAGAACGCGCCGCTTCCGGTTTCCGTGCTGCCAAACGCCGGTTTGCCTTCCGTGGTCGAAGGCAAAATGCATTACGACGAGACGCCCGAGAGTTTTACGGCGCAACTGGTCCATTTCGCCAACGACTTCGGCGCCAATATCGTCGGCGGCTGCTGTGGTACGACGCCAGCGCATCTTCGGCTCGTCGTCGAAGCAATGCAACAGATCAAGCCGAAGGAGCGTCACGCGAAGACGTTGCCCGCGGCCTCGTCGATTTACATTCAACAGCCCTATGTTCAGGATGCTTCGTTCTTGATCGTAGGCGAACGCGTCAACGCGAGCGGGTCGAAGAAAATGCGCGATCTGCTCAACGCCGAAGATTGGGACGGCCTCGTCGCGCTCGGCAAAGAACAGGAGCGCGAAGGCGCGCACATACTCGACGTCAACGTAGATTTTGTCGGACGCGACGGCGAGACTGACATGCACGAACTCGCCTCGCGCCTCGTGACGAACATCAAGCTCCCGCTGATGTTCGACTCGACCGAGTGGCAGAAGATGGAAGCGGGACTGCAGCACGCCGGCGGGAAGAGCATCCTCAACTCGACGAACTACGAAGACGGTGTGCCCCGTTTCGCGAAAGTGATCGACCTCGCGAAAACGTACGGCGCGAGCGTCGTCATCGGCACGATCGACGAAGAGGGTATGGCGCGCTCGCGTGAAGGCAAGTTCAAGATCGCGAAGCGAGCTTACGAACAGGCAACTCAGGAATTAGGTCTGCCGGCGTCTGACATCTTTTTCGACGCGCTCGCATTGCCGATCTCGACCGGTATCGAAGAAGACCGTCGCAATGCACTCGAAACGATCGAAGCAATCAGGCAGATCAAAACCGAGTTGCCGGGCGCGTTCACAATCTTAGGCGTATCGAACATCTCATTCGGTTTGAATCCCGCTTCGCGCGTCGTGCTGAACTCAGTGTTTCTACACGACGCAGTCGAAGCCGGCCTCGACGCTGCGATCGTGAATGCCAGCAAGATCGAGCCGCTGAATCGCATCGGCGAACAGGAGTTAAAGGTCGCGCGCCAGTTGATCTACGACCAGCGCCGTTTTGAAGGTGACGTTTGCGTCTACGATCCGCTGACTGAGTTTACAAAGCTCTTCGAAGGCGTGAAGGCGAAGGCGACGAAGAAGTTGTCGAAGGGCGAGACTGTCGAGGAGCGACTCAAGAACCACATCATCGACGGCGAGAAGATTGGGCTCGAAGACGAGCTGCGACTCGGTCTCGAAAAATATTCAGCCCTCGACATCATCAACAACATTCTCCTCGAGGGCATGAAAGTCGTCGGCGACCTGTTCGGCAGCGGTCAGATGCAACTGCCTTTCGTGTTGCAGTCGGCCGAAGCGATGAAAGCGGCGGTGCGGTTTCTTGAGCCATACATGGAAAAGAAGGGCGGCGCCACGGCGAAAGGCACGATGGTGCTCGCCACCGTGAAGGGCGACGTTCACGACATCGGCAAGAACCTCGTCGACATCATTCTCACGAACAACGGCTACAAGGTGCTAAACCTCGGTATTAAGCAGCCAATCGAAGCGATCTTGCAGGCGTACAAAGACAACGGCGCGGACGCGATTGGGATGAGCGGTCTGCTCGTGAAGTCGACGCTGATCATGCGCGAGAATCTCGAGTTGATGAATGAGCGCGATATCAAGGTCCCGGTCGTACTCGGTGGCGCAGCCTTGACACGCAAGTACGTCGAGGATGATCTGAAGTCGATCTACAAGGGACAACTGTATTACGCGCGCGATGCGTTCGCCGGTCTGCACACGATGGATCGTCTCGTGGGCGCGTCTGCGTCGGAAGATCACGCGAAGCGCGGAGACACGACGACTTCGGACGTCACTGACGATGCGGAAGATTTGATCGGCGAGGAAGCAAAGCTCGGCATTCGCAAACCTGCAAGACTGCGGAAGCCAACTGGTGACACGACGCACACCGCGCGCTCGAGCGTCAGTCTTGACGTGCCGATTCCGCAAGCGCCGTTCTTCGGGTCGCGTGTAGTTGAAGGCATTTCGCTTGCTGACGTGTTCTCGTTTATCAACGAGACGGCGCTATTCAAAGGACAGTGGCAGTTCAAGCAGGGGCGGATGCCTGTCGCAGATTACCAGGCGCTTGTGCGCGAGAAGGTGCGACCGATTTACCAGGAACTGAAGAAACGTTCTGCTACTGAAAAACTGCTCGTGCCGAAGGTGGTCTACGGTTACTACCAGTGCCAGTCTGAAGGCAACGACCTCATCGTTTACGACCAAGGCGAGGAGCTTCGATTTACTTTTCCGCGTCAGCCCGCGGGCAAACACCTGTGCCTCGCGGATTACTTCGCAGCGAAAGCGTCAGGCAGGATGGACGTGGTTGCGTTTCAACTCGTCACGATTGGACGTCGTGCCAGCGAGTATTCGCACGAGCTGTTCAAGTCAGACAACTATTCCGATTACCTTTACTTCCACGGATTGAGCGTTGAGAGCGCAGAGGCACTGGCGGAGCTTTGGCACAAACGCGTTCGCGAAGAGCTCGGCATTGCGGGAGCGGATTCGCCTGAACTGACGCGACTCTTCAAGCAGGAATATCAGGGGTCGCGCTACAGTTTTGGTTATCCTGCGTGTCCGCGACTCGAAGATCAGGAAAAGCTCTTCGCGCTGTTGAATCCGGCGCGCATCGACGTCGCGCTGACTGAAGAGTTTCAACTAGAGCCAGAACAATCGACTTCGGCTATTATTGTTCACCATCCGGAGGCAAAATACTTCTCGATTGAATGAGGCCACATAAGGCACAAACCGATAGCCGCAAAAAACACAAAAGACATCAGCAAGAACAGAGAACGTTTTGTGTTTTTTGTGCCTTTTCGTGGCAAAAAAGATGGTGAGTGAGTTTGAAGTCTTAACCCCGTTCGAACGTTTTGCCTTCCGCCTCGTGCGGCGCATGAATCGGGGCGCCTGGAAGCGATTTTGGACGTGGTGTCAAAGCACCCTCGGCGCCGGCTGGATCCATCTCTCCACTTACAACATCATGAACGTCTACGGCCTCGAGCACATCGAGGCCGCGGCGCACGATCGACCAATATTACTGGTTGCAAATCATCGCTCATTCTTCGACATGTATGCGGTGTCGACCGTGCTTTTCTACAACACGACCTGGCCCAAGCGACTCTTTTTTCCCGTGCGCGGCCGGTTCTTCTATCAATCGCCGCTCGGGCTTTTCGTGAACTTGATCATGGGCTGGTGGTCCATGTACCCGCCGTTCTTCGCAACCGGCGATCATCCGGTGCCGGAGAAGCGTGCGTTTGATAAGTTTTCGTTTGCAGTACTCAGCGATCTCGCGCGCTCAGGGGCGGGGAACATCATCGGATTTCATCCGGAGGGCACACGAAATAAAGGTGATGATCCGTATTCATTTTTGCGCGCGCAACCGGGAGTCGGGAAATTGATCATGGACGCACAACCGCAGGTGATACCCGTGTTCATCGCGGGGCTGTGTAACAGTTTGCCGAAGCAGGTGGCCCGAAACTGGAACCGCGAAGACGTGACTCGGATTCATTTTGGTGAGTTGCTGGACTTGAGTGAGCATCTGACCAAGCCCGATCGACTGCGCACGCACAAAGAGATCGCTGATGCAGTGATGGGAAAAATTGCTGAACTCGGCGAGCAAGACAAAGCCATCCACAGATTACTCAGAAGGTCTGAGCAGACTCCCGAATCTCTTGAAAAATATGCCGGTAGTGATCGTTAATCCGTCGTCGGCAGGTGGGACCACAGCCGATGCGTGGCCGCAGATCGCGAGTGATTTGCGCTCGCAGTTCGGCGCGTTTCGAGTCGTGTTCACTGAGCATCGAGGAGATGCGGCGGCGCTCGCAGTCGAGGCTGCCCGCAAAGGCGCGAAACTCGTCATTGCCTGCGGTGGTGACGGGACGATCTCTGAAGTCGCGAACGGTATTCTATCGTCAGGTAAAGACGTGGAACTCGGCATCCTGCCCAGCGGGACTGGCGGTGACTTCCGAAGAACGCTCGAGATCCCTTCGCGAACGCGCGATGCCGCGAAGATTCTTCGCACTGGCCGGA
>DATNDM010000334.1:0-4426 GCA_035553235.1 Pyrinomonadaceae bacterium
ATCTTTCCGCTCGCTTTGCGCAACGCTGCCAGCACGCCTTCGATTTCATCTTCCGACGAAATTTCGATACGCAGTCCGCGCGGAGTGGGAGTGATGTCGGCGCTCGGGAGGTGTTGGCGCAGGGTTTCGGCGTCGGTGCCGGTTGCCAGGACTTCCATTCGGTTTGGACCTTCGGTCGTGCGGCGGAGTTCGTCGAGATAACCGACCTGGGCCAGGCGTCCACGTTTCAGGATTGCCACTCGATCACACAGTACTTCGATATCGGAGAGTATGTGCGAGCACATGAAGACTGTTTTGCCTTCATCACGCAACGAAGCGATCAGGTCGCGCACTTCACGACGCCCAACCGGATCAAGTCCACTCATCGGCTCATCGAGAAATACGATTTCGGGATCGTTAACCAGCGACTGGGCCAACCCGACTCTCTGAAGCATACCTTTCGAGAACTTCCGGAGTTGCGTGTCCCAACGCTTCTCGTCGAGTCCCACGCGCGCGAGCAAATCACCGGTGCGGTTTTTTCGTTCTACTGCACGCAGCCCAAAAATCTCGCCACAGTAGTCGAGAAACTCGCGCGCCGTGAGGTAGTCGTAGAAGTACGGATTTTCAGGCAGGTAACCGATGCGTTGATGCATCGCGACGTCCTGAATGTCATGACCGAGTATTCGCGCGCTGCCGGTCGTCGGAAAGATCAGTCGCATGAGGAGCTTGAGCGTCGTCGTCTTCCCGGCCCCGTTCGCACCGAGAAAACCGAAGATCTGACCGTGATCGATCGTGAGCGACAGTCCGTCGAGCGCGCGCACTTTGCGTTTGCGGAAGAACCCGACTTCGTAGTCTTTCGTTAAGTTATTGATTTCGATAACTGGCATGGTCTATTTCTTAGGAATCTTCGACTCTGGATCCAGATCAACTTCACATGCGCCCGGGCGCATAACGTAGGGCGCTCCGCTCGGATCGAGTGGCGCACCGGACGCGTCCACCGCAATCCGCAACGCGCGAAAAACCGGCTCGACTTCCTTCCATGAACTCGGACACTTGCCCGTGCGCGCCTCGTACGCCGCAAACAGCTTTCGCAAACCATCGCGCTGGTCCAATGAATCGAGTTGGAGCAGACGCACGTGCACCATCTCCCTGACTTTCTCGTCAGTCGACTGCTCATACATGCGCGTGTAGATCTCGCGCGCCGTCGAACGACTGCCGCCATCAGCCGTCATCTTCGCTTTCATCGCTTCCATCCAGGGCGGCGCGCCCTCGATCTGCGCGCCGCGACCGTAAATCTCACTCGCTGCCTCATAATCGTGTTGTTGCCAGTAGATGTAACCGAGATGGTGATAAAGCCGCCACGCGTTTGGGTTCGCCTCGATGCCTTTTTTGGTAAGACGAATCGCATCGTCGACATTGACCGCCGGTAAGACGATCGCCGCGTATTCGTAAGGATCGAGAAACTGTGGATCGAGTGTCGTTGCCGTATCCAACAACGGCGCAAGCAACTTCAGATTGAGCGAGCTGAGGTCGTCGAGCGGAACGGGGTGATCGCTGTTGAGCACCTTCTTGCCGACGTACTGCAACGACCGCATCCAGTACCAATCAGCAGCGAGCCCGTTAAAGCCGAGACTGACTCTGCGCGCGATCTTCCCGTCCAAATAGAGACTCTCATCGATCGCATTCGGATCTGGCGGAGGACGCAGCGTATCGAGGTGCCGGACCAGTACAGCCGCACACGTCATTCCGATCACGACGACGAGCCCGAGCACGAGATTCTTTGTTCGATCGTTCATCGTTACTTGAAGTTGCGACGACTGAACACGAGTGTCGCGCCCGAGAGGATCACGATGATGTAAACGAGCGCATACAAACCCGTGGCAACAACAAAACCCACTGAAGGCGCGCGACCGTGCGCGGCCGGAGTGATGAAACTGTAGTTCGCGAGGTTCGGCAGCAGATAGTACAGACCGGTAAACAGCGTGCGCGCGCTCGAGCTGCCCAACGACACGGCAAGACTCTTCAAGTCAGCACTGAAGTGTCCGATGACGAAGATCATGAACGTCAGCAGAGCGGAGAGTGCGGGCGACGAAAACGATGAGAAGAGCAGTGCGATCGCGGTCAGCAGCATCAGCTCGAGGTAGATCAGCAACACTGCCGGCCAGATCGTCGGAATGAGGGGATCCCAACCGCGGCTCACGTACAGCAGTGCGAGCGACACGCCCACGCCCATCACGAGCACGTTAACAAGCAGCGTCAGACACAGACCGAGATACTTACCGACGAGGAATTCACCGCGGCCGACTGGCTTCGAAAAGACAGCGTAGATCGTGCGGCGTTCGATCTCTTTGTAGACGAGACCCACGCCGACGAAGATGGCGATGAAGACTCCGAACAGCAGCATCGCGCTGAGGCCGAGATCGACGATGACTTTTCGTTCCTGACCGCCCGACAATTCACCGATGAAGATCGAAGCGCCGGTTAGTATCAGAACGAAGAGGACCAGGTTGTAGAGCACGCGATCGCGCACCGCTTCACGAAACGCATTGCGAGCGATAGCGGCGATGCGCCAGAGCTTTCCTTGCCTGGACTCAATACGCGTAGTTGTTTGAGTGATAGCGGCAGTACTTTCCACGGATTTTATTTTGCTTCTTTTCTGGCTTCTTGTGGAAAAAATTTATTCGAGCATTTGCGCCAATTGCCAATCGGGGGCGAACCGATTGGCAACTGGTTTTTGAGGGGGAAGAGAGCGTCGGGAAGATACTTAGTTTCCGAGTGCAGGCAAACCGTTAATCAGGTTCCTGGTGTTTGGAACGGTGGTCAGATCGGGTTCGCCGTGCAGGACGCCATCTTCATTCATGCCGAAGGTGCGCGTGCCGGTTGCTTGAATGCCCGTGGGGATTGTGGGATAGGCGTAGCAACCATAGACTGCGGTCTCGCTGACCCCTGCCTGCTCGACGATTTCAAAGTTGTAGCCGCTCTTGGTACCGCTGCCGAGCACGCTATCAGTGAGGGTTTGACCTCGCAGCTGCGCGAGGCTGCCGGCGAACGCCCCGCCGCCCATCGTGTTCTGATACACGACTTGAGCGCTATGGATCGTGCGGAGTGATGACTCGGCCGATCCTTCATTCGCTGCACGACGAGTAGCGAGGAGATTGGGGATGGCGATGGCGGCGAGAATTCCGATGATCGCAACGACGATGAGCAGTTCGATCAGTGAAAAACCATCTTGTCGTTTATTCTTCATAATCTGCTCCCAAGAAATCGATTCTTTCTCCGCGTTCGACTTCTCACGACAGCGAAGCGTGATTTCTTATAAGGGTATGAAACAAACTCTATGCCAAGCTGGACCATGCGATGAATCACGCATTTTTGGCCCGTTTTGGCCTATTCGAGCCACATCACGGTCGTGATCCGGAGGGCAGTGACAGTTTCTGTCAGGCGAGCGCCAATCTTTGTTACGCGAGTGGTTAGGGAAAAAAATAAGGGCGGAGTTCGCACTCCGCCCTGCAGGTGTTTCAAGTACGGCTGAAGGATTAGTTACCGAGCACCGCCATCGCGTCAACTGCCGCGCGGTTGGCTGGAGCCGTAAGAGTCGTGTCGCCGTGCATAACGCCGTCGTCGGCAACTGCAAACCTGCGGGTTCCGGTCGCCGAGATACCAGCAGTAACAGTCGGAACTGCGGTCGCGTAGAACGCGTCGGGGGTCGTTCCGGCTACGGTGATGGCAAACGTATAACCGCTCTTACCACCAGTGGAGAGTACCGCATCGATAAGACCCTGGCCGCCACCGGCTACTGGTCCGAGGTTAACCATTGAACCGTATGAGCCCTGGCCCGCTGTGGCCTGGTAGGTCGCTTCTGAACTGTGAATGGTACGCAGCGAGGACTGAGCCGAACCTTCATTAGCGGCACGGCGTGAAGCGAGGAGGTTGGGGATAGCGATCGCGGCGATGATGCCGATGATCGCGACGACGATGAGGAGTTCGATCAACGAGAAGCCTTCTTGGCGTTTGGTAGTCATAACTAATTTCTTGCTCCTTAAAAAGATTTAGGGGTTCTAGTTTGCTCGCGCCACCGGCTTTCGTTCACTGTGAGCCGCGCAGAGCGCGAAGTGTCGGTGGTCTGCTAAACAACCGTTGTGCCAAGCGGGATTCGGGTCAAAAAGAGGAATTTTCGATCTTTTTTGATCGAAATTTTCGATGTGGAAGGTTTATTGAAAAGTTCCTGACAATTTCCGGCAGCAGGAAAATGCCACAAAAAGGCACTAATTCTGATCCGCGTTAATCGGCGTCAATCCGCTGCTAAATATTGTCGCCGGCGCCCGCGGCGAACTCGGCCGAGTCTTCGGCGCGGCGGCGTGGGCCCTGGTCCGACGCCCGTCGACGCGGAGTGGATTCTGGACCACGTCGCTCATCACGCATCTGCGCGGTTAGACCACGAGCGCCG
>DATNDM010000335.1:0-6562 GCA_035553235.1 Pyrinomonadaceae bacterium
ATCGGCCACTACCTCATCGGCGAAAATACGCACGCGAGCGCCCACCAGCAGCGGAGTCAGAAACTGCCAGATAGAAATGTCGAAACACTGCGACGCGGTCTGCGCAACCACATCGACACCGCTGACCTCAAGCTCCTGCGCCTTGAGATAAAGGTGGTTGACCATGCCGCGCTGTTCAACCATCGTGCCTTTCGGCATGCCTGTTGAACCCGACGTAAAGATCACGTAGGCGAGGTTTCGCGGATCGCTGTGAGATTCCAGATTCTGATTTGCGGTAACAGCCTCGAGTGCGTCTTCGAGTTTGTAAACACACCAAGCTATCTCGGAACCGGCGACGGCGTACTCGATAACAGGCTTGAGTTCGTCTGCAACCAGAACTGCCGAAGCGCGACTCTGTGTCAGAACCTGGTTGTGTCGCGTCGCGGGATGCCGCGGATCGAGCGGCAGGTATGTACCACCGGCCTTGAAGATTGCCAGCATGGCCGTTAGCAACGAAACGCTGCGCGGCGCCAACACTGCCACAACTGTCTCTGGCCCAACTCCCTTGTCAACGAGGAACCGCGCCAGACGATTAGCCCTGTGATTCAGTTCATCGTAATTGAGCTTTGTGTCGTCGTCCGCAACGGCAATTGCATTCGGGCTGCGCTCCACTTGCGCTTCAAAGAGCTCGTGAAAGCAGCCGCGCGGAAAGTCGCGGGCGGTGTCGTTCCACTCGGTTAGTAGTTGACGACGCTCAGGCTCGGTCAAAAGCGGCAAACTGACGATTCGTTTTTCAGGATCAGCCAACAAACCTTGCAGCATTGTTTCGAAATGGAGCCACATCCGCTTGATGGAATCGCGATCGAAAAGGTCTGTGTTGTATTCGAGTATGCCGAGCAAACCATCTTCTGTCGGGTGAAAGAACATGGTCAGATCGAACTTCGCTGCTCCGGTATCAGCCTCGATCGGGCTGAGCGCGAGATTCGCCAACTCATACGAGTCTTTTGGAATGTTTTGCAGAGCAAACATGACTTGAAAAAGAGGTGTTCTCGTCAGGTGACGCTCGGGTTGCAATTCCTCCACCAGTCTCTCAAACGGCAGATCCTGATGAGCGGCAGCCCCGAGCGCCACTTCACGTACGCGGGTGAGGAGTTCCTTGAATGAGGGATTGCCTGAGAGATTCGTTCGCAGGCACAGTGTGTTGACAAAGAAGCCGATGAGATCCTCAATCTCGATGCGACCGCGTCCGGCGATCGGAGTTCCCACCACGATGTCGGTCTGTCCTGTGTAGCGGCTAAGCAGGGTTTGAAATGCCGCTAACAGGACCATGAACGGCGTCACGCCTTCACGTCTGGACAATTCATCGATTGCTCCAGAGACCGACTTCGGGATCATGTGCGATTCGCGGGCGCCGCGGAACGTTTGTACGGCCGGCCTTGGCTTTGCGATGGGCAGCTCCAACGCCGCCGGTGCACCGGCCAATTGCCGGCGCCAATACTCGAGCTGCGTTTGCAATACGTCGCCCTGCAGCCATTCGTGTTGCCAGCGAGCGAAGTCTGCATACTGAATCGGCAGAGGCGGAAGTTGCGGAGGTTGGCCCATGGCGAAGCTCTGGTAGAGCGTCACCAGTTCGCGGAGCAGGACGCGACTCGACCAGCCATCCGAAACGATGTGATGAATACAGAGAACGAGTATGTGATCGTGCGCGCCCGTTTGCAGCAGCGTCAGCCGCAGCACTGGCCCACGGCTAAGGTCGAACGGCCGCTGCACGTCTTCGGTCGCCAAACGCAGCGCCTCTGCCTCTCGCTCGACCTCGGGCAGTTCACGCAAATCCTTGAACTGAATTGCAAACTTCGTCGCGGGCATGACGACCTGCACCGGTTTTCCGTTCACATTCGGGAAAATCGTGCGCAGCGTTTCGTGCCGCCTGATGATTTCATTGAAACTCTGCTCCAGGGCCGAAACATCAAGCTCGCCCCGCAGGCGCACCGCCGAGAAAAGATTGTAGAAAGGACTGCCCGGCTGTAACTGGTCCAGGAACCACAATCTCTGTTGAGCGAAGGAAAGCGGCAGTTGCGAATCGCGAGGTAGTGAAACGAGTGGCGGCTGCGTTGTCTGCTCGTCTCTCAACAACGTTTCCACAATCGCCGCCATGCCGGCGATAGTGGGTGATTCAAACAGCGTGCGCAGCGGCAGCTCGACCTGAAATACCTTACGAACTCGTGAAACCAACTGCGTTCCGAGCAACGAATGTCCGCCGAGATCGAAGAAGTTATGATGGATGCCAATATTCTCAGCGCCAAGTAAGTCGCTCCAGATAACAGCCAGCATCTCTTCAATCGCCGTGCGCGGCGCAACCGAAAGCTGTTCTCTGTCAGGCTGCGCTTGTTCTGGTTCGGGGAGTTGGCGCCGGTCGACCTTGCCGTTATGCATCAAGGGAAAAGCCTTGAGCGTTACAAACGCCGCCGGAACCATGTAATCCGGCAAACGCTTTTTGAGAAAGTCGCGCACCCCATCGACGGCCAACTGCTGTTCCTCATCCGTGACTAGATAGGCCACGAGACGCTTCTCGCCGGGCTTGTCTTCCCGCGCGATAACGACCGTCTCTTTGATCGCGGGATGCTTGCTCAGTTGCGCTTCAATTTCGCCGAGCTCAATGCGAAAGCCACGAATCTTGACTTGATGGTCCAGGCGTCCTGCAAACTCCAACGACCCATCAGGTAAATAACGCACCAGATCTCCGGTCTTATAAAGCCGTGCGCCCGGCAAACTGCTAAACAGATCGGGGACAAATCTCTCGGCCGTTAATTCGGCGCGATTCAGGTAACCGCGGCCCAGGCCGAGCCCGCCGATATACAACTCGCCAGGTACGCCGATGGGCACGGGATTCATATTTCGATCCAGCACGTATACCTGTGTGTTTGCGAGTGGGAAGCCCATCGGCACGATGCGCCGCTGCGTTTGCGGTTCGCAGGTCCACTCAGTCGCGGCGATAGACGTCTCCGTTGGTCCATACGAGTGATGCAGTTCCGCCGGCAGCAGCTTGTAGAAGCGCTCCATCGTTTCCAGCGGAAGCGCTTCACCACCGCAGATCACCCGCTTCAATGAGCTGCAGAGATTTAGTCCCGATTCTTCAAGAAACACCCGCAGCATGGATGGAACAAAGTAGATGGAAGTGATGCTGCGTTTTTGGATTTGGTCGACGAGGTAGGCATTATCCAATTGGCCGCCGGGTCTGGCGATGCACACGCTCGCGCCGACCAACAAAGGCCAAAACAGTTCCCACACGGAAGGATCGAAGTTGAGTGAAGTCTTGAATGAGAACTTGTCCGTCTCGCCGAGTTTGTAAGTCTCCTGCATCCAGCGCAGGCAATTGATCACGCCGCCATGATGGACCATTGCGCCTTTCGGCTGGCCCGTTGAGCCTGAGGTGTAGATCACATAAACAAGATTGTCGGGAGTGACTCCACTGGCGGGGTTGTCACTCTGTTCGCGCGAGATCGTGTTCCAATCACTGTCAAGACAAACCACGCGCGCGGAATGTTCGGGCAGAGTCGCAACGAATTGCGACTGCGTCAGCAGCACTGAAACTGCCGAGTCGTTAAGCATGTAGCGGATGCGCTCGGCGGGATACTCGGGATCAATCGGCACATAAGCACCACCGGCCTTCAGGATCCCCAACAGGCCCACTGCCATTTCCAGCGAGCGTTCCATCAGGACTCCGACCAGCACGTCAGGCCCGACACCGAGGCCACGGAGATAATGGGCGAATTGATTCGCGCGGCTGTTCAGCTCAGCGTAAGTGAGTTGCTCATCTTCAAACTCAACCGCCGGCGCTCCCGGCGCAAGCGCGACTCTCTCCTCGAATAATTGGTGGAGAGTTTTGCCGGCAGGGTAGTCAGCGTTGGTATTGTTGAAGCTGAAGATCAACTGACTACGCTCAGTTGGTCCGACAACTTCCAACTGATCCAGGGGCACGTCAGGATTGGCGACGGCGGAGGACCGTAATGCCTGAAATTCTTCGGCGAGCCGCGCGATATCGTCACGTCGAAACAGGTTCGCGTCGTAGTGCAGCTCAAGGATCAGATTCTCGCCTGTTTGCACGCATGACAGTTTGACTTTGAACAACTCGTCGCAGACAAACTGCTTGTAAGTCGTAAAGGTCAAGCCATTCGCAACTGTGCGTACCGGTCTTTGCTCAAACTCGAATGCGAAAGAGTTTTCTCCGACATCATTCGCAACAAAAAAGTCCTGCCATCGATTTGCTTCGACCAGGCTGCGACGGGTCTGTTGCAGCACGTCGCTGAATCTTTGCTGCTCCGCAAATCGAATACGCACTGGCAGTCGCCTGGCAAAAGGACCGAATGCTCCGCTCAACGCCTCGTCATTTCTGCCTTCATGCAGACTGCTGGTCACTATCTCGAGGTGACCGGTGAGTCGTGAGAGCAACGTTTGCCAGCAAGCCAATAAGACATCGGGCTCAGTAGTCTCCGCGGTGATCTCGAAACTAAAAACGTCGGACACGAATTCCGCGTCCGGAACAGATTTGCTTTCCAGCGGCAGCGCGGGTTGCGCGAACGATGCGAGGGCCGTCCAAAAATCCTTTCCGGCTTGACCTTCGTCGGAATCAAGCAGTTCACTTAGCCATTCCGAGAATTCGACATACTGCGTGACTTCGGCCTCACTCTCTTCACCCCGCAGGCAGGCTTCATAACTCTCAGCAACTTCCTTGATGAGATTCTGAAGTGTTCGTGTATCAGCACAGAGTGAAGGCAAACTAACGATGAGAATGTTCCGTTCGCTGGAAAGCGTAAGCAGGGTCGCGCGCAGCAGTGACGGCTGGTCCAGATCGATGGGTTGCTCTCTCTCCGCTCTGAAGACCTCGTCGATGCGCGACTCCTGGTCGGTTGAGTCTTCGATGTTGATCGTCTGCCAGAACGGGTCTGCCCATTCGCTGATGATCTGAATGGGGAACTTGAATTCAGGCCGCCGCTGAAAGCTCGTACGGCAGATCTCGTGTCTTTGGACCACACGCCTGAGTGCGCTGTGGAGAGTCGTTACATCCAATACGCCTTCGATCGAGATGGCGCAAAGCGCGCGAAAAACCATGCCGCGCGTGGACTGTTGCACGCGCCACAAGCGCTCTTGCTGTGGCGATAGTCGATAACCCTGGAGGGTCTCCGGCTGGGTCATTACTTCTTGCATGATTTTTTGAATGTTGGTTTTAACGGGCTTTGCACGAAAATTAGGCCTGTCGGGATTTGAAATCTTCTCTGCGGTCGCTGCGTATCTCTGCTATCTCTGCGTTAAATATTCCTCGTGACTCACAGTTACGCAGAGATCACAGAGATACGCAGAGGTCACAGAGAAGAATCCGAGGGTCGTAAAAAAACACTTCTCGTGCAAAGCCGGCTGAGGCAGATTTAGAAGTCTGAACGAGTGTGGGCTTCGCCCATGGCCACCAAAATTCTTCGTGGGCCAACAAAGGGGCTGCGCCCGTGTGCGACCAACATGTTGTCGAGCATCAGGATGTCGCCGTGTTGCCAGGGGAACGCAATCGTCTCTTGCCGGTAGGCTTCGTTAATCTCGGCAATGATCGAGTCTTCAATCGGAGTTCCATCTCCGTAATACGTGTTGTAGGCAAGGTTCTTTTCACCAAAGATGGCCATCATTGCTTCGCGCAGTTGCGGCTTCAGGCTGGAAACATGCCAGAACGCAATGTGGTTGAACCAGACACTCTCACCGGTGACAGGATGCTGCGTGATCGCCGGGCGCCGCTGACGCGTCTGCAAGCCATCGTCCGGCTTCCATTGCCAGTCGATTTTTGCTGCCTTGCAATAAGCCTCGAGGTCCGACTTGCTGTCGAGATGGAAACTCGTTTGCCACGGCAGACTCAACCCTTCACCAAAGTTGCGCACCAGCAGCCAACCCTTGTCAGCAAAGCGCTCCTTGATCTTTGGATCGAGACGGCGCAGCACGTTACGCACATCAGCAATCGGCGTCTCGCCTTGCTGCTGCGCAGGCTGCAGGCAGTAAAACCAAATCTTCATGGGCCAGGTCATCACGTAAGTCAATTCGTTATGTAACGCGATTGACTGGTCCGGCGGGTATTCAGTCGAGGTGTAGACTTTCGCACCCAACTCAGTACGCGGCGTGGCTCCTTCCATGTACTGCATCAGTGGCACAGACGTCGCCGCCACCACACTCTGGAAAGCCGCTTGATCCGGGACCTCGAATCCTCTGAAAAGGACCGCACCATGTTTGAGCAAGTCGGCTTGCACTGACTGCCAGTTGTTCGAGATCCAACCAGCCAGGTCGAGGATGTCGATCTGCGGTTCTATGACAATCGGAATCGGCTCGCCGGATGAAAGACGGCCCTGCTTAACCAACTCTCTTTCGCCTAAGTTGAGAGCTTTGGGCCGCGTCTTCTTAAACTTCTTGAAGCTGGAGATGGTTTCTGTTTGCTCCATTCGTGGTCCTCTTTCCATTTCCGCGAAGTCTTCAAAGTCACTCAGACGTGCATCCGGCCGTGCCACCACGTCACGAAGCAATGAAGTGAAACGCTGCGTGAGCCGCTCGATTG
>DATNDM010000336.1:0-7367 GCA_035553235.1 Pyrinomonadaceae bacterium
AAACAACTTCAACGCCGCGAACCCGTTCGTCTTCAATCAATCGAAAACAGGCCGGACGCTGAGCGCGTACGTGCAGGATCGTTTCACTGCGTTCAAAAATTTCACCTTGGATCTCGGCGTTCGCTACGACAACTACAAACTCCTGATCAGCGATCAGGCACTCAGCCCGCGCCTCGGTTTCGCTTACTACATTCCGAAGACGAAGACGACGCTGCGAGCCTCTTACAATCGACTGTTTCAGCCACCGCCGGCGGAAAACCTGCTACTGGCCAGCTCGACTGAAGCGGCAGCTCTTTCGCCCATCGCTGTCTTGCAGGGCGTGACGACAGTGAACCCGATTTTGCCGGACAAACAGCACGCCTTCGAGGCCGGCGCGCAACAGTTGCTCTCGAAGTTCTTCCGGCTGAACCTGACCGTCTATCAGAAGCGAATCAAGAACTTCTCAGACAAGGATCAGTTTTTCGAGACTGGCGTCATCTTCCCGATCGCGATCTCGTCAGGACGAGTTACGGGCGAGGAGGTCCGGCTTGAATCGACCGAGATACACGGCTTCCACACCTTCGTCTCTTACGCGAATTCACGCGCGTTTGGCGTGACGCCGATCACGGGCGGACTCTTTCTAGGTGAAGATCCGCAGGACCTGTTTCTGAACGGCTTGAAGTTCGCCAACGATCATGATCAGCGCAACGAGGCGCAGTTCCAGGTCAGTTATAACCATCGACCGTCGGGGCTGTACGCGAGTTTTAGCGGACGCTACGACTCCGGCGTGCCGGCTGACGTCGACCCCGGAAGGACGCTCGCAGAGTTCGTCACGCGCGGATTCGATCCCCGTTTGTACAACGAGATCGACTTCCAACGCGGGCGTGTGCGGCCGCGCACGATTCTCGATTTCTCGGTCGGCGCGGACCTGATGCAGAAGGAACGCGTGTCGATGAACCTCCAGTTTGACGTGCAAAACCTGACGAATGAGCTGTTTCTTTATAATTTTGAGTCGGTGTTCAGTGGGACCCACGTCGGGTATCCGAGGCTGTTCAGTGGCAGGCTTAGTGTTCGCTTCAAATAAATTTTAGCCGCGGATTTACGCGGAAAAACGCAGATCAGCGTTCATTCGCGTTAATCCGCGGCTAATTCTTCTGAACTGCCTCGCGGTCATCGACGTATGCTAGAATGCGCTTTGCTTCGCCCAGAACCCCGAGGATTCAGCCGTGAGCCTGGTCAAGATCATCGTCATCACGATAATCGTAATTCTCAGCATATTTCTCTTCGGCCGTTTTTTCGTTTAGCCGAACGGATCTTGCTGCGTTTCGCGATCCTGTCCCTGTTCGTCTGTCTTTCAGTCGCAGCCAGCTTCACCACGGCCGTCGCACAACAAGCCCGTGACGACGAGGACGTCATCCGCGTCAACACCGATCTGCTGCTTTTTCCCGTCCGGATTCGCGACAAGAAAGGCCAGGCGGTCGCCGGCCTGACCGAGCAGGACTTGTCGCTCAAAGATGAGGATCAGGCCACGACGGGTCTTTACTTCGCGCCCGGCGCCGATCGCGTGGCGTTGATGTTCGCACTCGATCAGTCAGGCAGCCTGCGACAGATCATCGCGCAACAACAGGAGGCCGCGCTCGCTCTGTTTTCGCGGTTTGGCGAACGATCGAGCGTCGCGGTCCTCCGTTTTTCCGACACGGCTTCCCTCGCCACCCCATTCACCAAAGACCTCGCCGCGGCGCGTGCGGCGTTCAGATTCCGCGCGGCACCGAACGCGCAGACCGCAATCTTCGACGCCGCCGCACAGGCAGTCACAGCCTTTGACGATCTGTCGCCGGTGCGCTCCGAGCGTCGCATCGTCGTGCTCATCAGCGACGGCCTCGACACGCGCAGCCGCACGAGCGCCGAAAGAGTTATCAAGGCTGCACTCGAGCGACGCGTGTCGTTCTACGTGATTCACTTGCCGCTCTTCGAGCCAATCAATGGACACCTCGAAGTCCGACGTCCAAGCAAAGGTTTCAAAGAGCTCGCGGAGAAGACCGGCGGCAAATACTTTCTCGTCGGCGACGCGAAGTCAGCTCTCGTGCCAAGAGAGAACGATCTGACTCCGATTTTTCAGGCCATCGAGGAAGATTTGAAAAGCCAGTACCTTTTGGGGTTCTATATATCCGAATCGTCGCGCGACAATCGCAGGCATGTTTTCTCCGTCAGTATGAGGCCGCAGGGGGTCGAATACTCCGTCGGAGGCAAGGGCTATTCGCGCACACAAAAATTCATGATCAATCTGCCACCCGGAGAAAAGAAGTGATTTCAATCGAGCCACAGACTACACACAAATAATCTGCGTAATCTGTGGACGGCTTTGAAACTCTCAAAATTGCATGACTGAAACAGATCTTCGCACGATTCGACGCGCACTGATCAGCGTCTCCGACAAAACCGGCATCGTAGACTTCGCTCGCCAACTCACTGGCTTCAACGTGGAAATCATCAGCACCGGCGGCACCGCGAAAACACTGCGCGACGCGGGAATCACGGTGCGCGATATCTCGGACATCACCGGCTTTCCGGAGATGATGGATGGACGTGTGAAGACTCTCCATCCACGCGTGCACGGCGGACTGCTCGCGGTTCGCGACAACCCGGAACATGTCGCCGCGATGGAGCAGCACGGTATCGAGCCGATCGATCTCGTCGTCGTAAACCTGTATCCATTCGCGGAAACAATCAGACGTGCAGGTGTAACCTACGAAGAAGCTATCGAACAGATCGACATCGGCGGTCCCGCGATGATCCGCTCCGCAGCCAAGAACGCACGCGACGTTGCGGTGGTCGTGCTTCCCAGCAGCTACGAAACAATTATTTACGAGATGAAGAGTCGTAATGGCTCCTTGTCACTCGCAACCAGGAAAGGTTTGGCCCAGGAGGCCTTTCAGCAGACCGCCATGTACGACATGCTCGTTAGCTCGTATCTCGCGTCAAGAGCACAAGCATCGCCGCTGGCGGGTACGGGTGGCATTGCGGCTGTCACGGGGCCGGGCTTGAGTGTTCCCGGAAACATCGCGGACGAGTTTTCTGTCGAAGATTTCAAGGGGCAATTGCCCGATCGAAGTTCGTGGACCATCAGTAAAATCGCGAACCTCAGGTACGGCGAGAATCCGCATCAGATGGCTGCGCTCTACCAGATGTCCATGCGCGGCGGCGTTGCAAATGCGGAGGTGCTGGCGGGCAAGGAGATGTCGTTCAACAACTATGTTGACGCCGACGCTGCCTGGTCCCTCGTCAATGATTTTGAACAAACAGCCTGCGCGATCATCAAGCACACAAATCCTGCCGGCGTTGGCCTCGGACAAACGACGGCAGAAGCTTACACAAAAGCGCTCGCGACGGATCCGGTCTCAGCGTTTGGCGGGATCGTCGCTTTCAATCAGGCCGTCGACGAAGACGCAGCCCAGGAAGTAGTAAAGATATTTACTGAAGTCGTGATTGCGCCTGACTATTCCGCTCAGGCGCTCGAAATTTTGAAGACGAAGAAAAATCTGCGCGTTCTCCGTTTGGCTCAAGAGAAAGCGAGAAAGAAACTCGAGTTCCGGCATATCAGCGGCGGTATGCTGGTCCAAACTGCTGACGATCATCGGCTCGATCCGTCGCAGCTTAAGGTCGTAACCACGCGCGCGCCCAGCGATGAAGAGATGCGGGCGCTGCTGTTTGCCTGGATCGTTTGCAAGCACACGAAGTCAAACGCGATCGTCTATGCGCGCGCGGATCAGACCGTCGGTGTCGGTGCTGGACAGATGTCGCGTGTTGACTCGGTGCGAATTGGTGCGATGCGCGCGCAACTGCCCGTCGCGGGTTCGGTGCTGGCGTCGGATGCGTTCTTTCCGTTTCGTGACGGGATCGACGAGGCCGCACGCACCGGGATCACCGCCGTCATCCAGCCCGGCGGCTCCGTCCGCGACGAGGAAGTGATCGCGGCGGCTAATGAGCACGGCCTCGCGATGGTGTTTACAGGTATCAGGCACTTCAAACACTGAGAACTTGTCTCAAAGCCCGGCAATACCGGATACTCATTGCGGCCCAGGCAATTTGCAAAGAAGTGAGCATTAACTATGGCTGACAATCAGGACTTAATTAACAACATCCCCTCGATCCGCTGTCGCTACTGCGGTCAGCGCAACCAAATCCGCACCGACGGCGGTGATGCGCGCTGCGGCCGTTGCCGTCTGCCGCTCTCCGACGGGCCGCACAAAAAATTCGCGCATCTCGACAAGGAACAGTACATCCACCCAGCGGATCGCCGCGCGCTGGCAGCCCTGCGTGCAATTCCCGGAATCGACACCGCGCTGAAGAAACTACTCGCCGTCACGGGCGAGTCGGCCATTCGCGTCATCTTCACCGCGAGCGCAATCAAAGTCACGCCCACGCAGTGCCCGGATCTCTACGCCAAACTTCAAATCGCCTGCACGACGCTCGGCGTCGACATGCCCGATTTGTTCGTCCAGCAAAACCCGGTCGTCAACGCTTTCACAGGCGGCGTCGAACGCCCGGTCATCGTGCTCTATTCGCAACTGATTGAAAGACTGAACGACGACGAAGTGCTGGCCGTGGTCGCGCACGAAGTGGGCCACATTCACGCCGAGCACGTGCTCTACCTGACTGCCGCGCGTTTGCTCGAGTTTCTGGCAACGACCGCCGTGCTCGCCTCGCCGCTGGTTTCGATCGTCAAGGAACTACTCACGATGAGCATGCGCGCTGCGTTGCTGGCCTGGGCCAGGCGCGCCGAGTTGTCGTGCGATCGCGCGGCATTGCTCGTCACGCAGGATGCGAACGTGATCGGCCGCACGATGATGAAGCTGAGCGGTGGCACGTTCGCTTCGCGAGTTGATTACGATCAGTTTCTCGGACAGGCGCGCGACTTTCAGAAAAACTACGACGAGAAAGCGCTGGACCGCTTCTGGGCCGATGCAATCACTTCGGGCCTGAGCCATCCGTTCCCGGTCTGGCGTGTTTCGGAGATCCTGCAATGGGTTGAAAGCGGGGAGTACAAAGCTTTGATGACGGCGCCCGAAAGCGCAGCAGCTTAGTGAATCAACTCAAACAAACGATGCTCAATAACAAAAACGGAATCATTTTTGGAGTCGCCAACAAACGCTCCATCGCGTGGGCCACTGCCCAGGCGCTGCACGAAGCAGGCGCCAACCTGGCTTTTACTTATCAGGGCGACCGCCTGAAAGACAACGTCGAAGAGCTAACATCGTCAGCCATGCCCGGATCGTTGCTGCTCTCCTGCGACGTCAGTAAACAGGACGAAGTCGACGAAGCCTTCCGACAAGTCGGCGAGAAGTTTGGCCGTCTCGACTTCCTGATCCACAGCATCGCCTTCGCACCGCGCGAAGCACTCGGCGGCGAATATCTGAACACGTCGCGTGAAGCTTTTCTCACCGCACTCGAAATCAGCGCTTACTCTCTCCCGCAACTCGCCCGCGCGGCCGCGCCGCTGATGACCGAAGGCGGCAGCATCGTCTCGATGTCGTATTACGGTGCGGAGAAAGTCGTCGCGGGTTACAACGTGATGGGCGTAGCGAAGGCAGCACTCGAAGCCAGCACTCGCTACCTCGCAAAGGATCTCGGCCCACGAAACATTCGCATCAACGCGATCAGTGCTGGTCCAATCCAAACGCTTTCCGCGCGCGGCGTCTCCGACTTCAGCACCATGCTGAAACATCACGCCGAGCGCGCGCCACTCGGTCGCAATGTCGAGCCGCGCGAAGTCGGACAGACTGCCGTGTTTCTTTGTAGCTCGATGTCGTCGGGGATTACGGGCGAGGTCATTTACGTCGATTGCGGCTATAACATCATGGGTATCTGAGACGGAATGGAAAAGAAACGAAAAGGTCGGGGCAAGCAGCTCCCCGGAACCACGCAGGACGAGCAACTGCTCGAGAGTCCGCGTCCAGACGAGTTTACCCACACGGATCCGTGGCGCGTGTTCCGCATCATGGGCGAGTTTGTCGAGGGTTTCGACGAACTGGCGACACTGAGTCGCGGCATCGCTATTTTCGGCTCCGCTCGCACGAAGCCGGACGATCCTGACTACCACGCTGCACAGGAAACTGGTGCGCTACTCGCGGCGCAAGGGTTCGCGGTCATCACGGGCGGTGGTCCAGGCATCATGGAAGCCGCGAATCGCGGTGCGTTCGAAGCAGGCGGACTCTCGATCGGCTGCAACATCGAGTTGCCGTTCGAACAAAAAGCAAATCCTTATCAAACACTAAGTCTCACGTTCAAATACTTCTTCGTCCGCAAGATGATGTTTGTGAAGTACAGTCTCGCGTTCGTGATATTTCCGGGCGGATTTGGCACGTTTGACGAACTCTTCGAAGCGCTCACGCTCATCCAGACGAAGAAGATCCGAAACTTTCCGATCGTGTTGTTTGGGAGTCAGTACTGGAGGGGCATGTTGGACTGGATCCGCGCCGTGGTGTTACCGGGTGGAAAGATCTCCGACCACGATATGGACATCTTTCACATCACCGACTCACCCGCCGAAGTCGTCGAGATCGTTAACCGCGCCCAGAACTCACTTCACGAACTCGATGCCGCAATCTCGGACGACATCAGAGTAACTACCTAAGCCTTGACTAACCACTCGAGGTAAGGCGCTGACCCCACCGTAACAGGAACCGCGACAATTTCGGGCGTGTCATAAGAGTGAAGCGCGCGCACTTCCCGCTCGAGCTCGTCGAACTTGCCCATCGTCGTCTTGGCGAGCAAAAGAATCTCGGCCTGTCGCTCGATCTTTCCCTGCCAGCGATAAACCGACTCAATCTCCGGCAGGATCTGTACGCACGCGGCGAGGTGAGCGCCGACCAGCATTTCCGCGAGCCGCGACGCTTCCTCGCCACTCGCGGCCGTTATGAAAACTACAATCGCATCGTCGTCCATCGCGAACTACTCTTCTTCATCTTCACCGTCATCCTCGATTGGCCCACCCGTGAGCGGCGTTTCGTCCTCGCCAAAAAAAGCGCTGTAGAGTTCCTGCGCGCGATCCGCGTCGCGCTCGTCCACGAGAATCACGGCGCCGTCAGCAGTCGCCGACAAGAGCGGCGAGAAGGCGTCAGCACCACCCGCTTTTATCACTGAGCGAATGCCGTTCTGGTGAAGAATGTCGTTCACCATCTCTGCTTCGGCCGGTGAGCCGACGTTTTGCAATGGCACAAAGCGCGCCTCGCTGTCGTCATGCGGGGAATGCAGCCGATCGACAAGCTTTGCGTTGTCGTCAGGACACGTCGTGACTCCGGGTTCGTATTCAGCTTCGCAAACTGGACAGATCATATGAGCTCCCTTTCAGCGCTTTGCCCAACAGTATTTTTGCCACAAAGAAGCAC
>DATNDM010000337.1:0-3580 GCA_035553235.1 Pyrinomonadaceae bacterium
AACGCTGGAGCACGATCCCTGACAACTCGGGCGGACTGTAATTGCGACCCTGTACGCGCACGCGCGCGTCGCCGTTGGGAGAATCGACGATCTCGAATGGCGCACTCGCGCGCATCTTCGCCACTTCCGGCGCGCTGAACTTACGGCCGATGAGTCGCTTGACTGCGTGAACGGTGTTCGCGGCGTTCGTGACGGCCTGGCGTTTCGCGATTTGGCCGACGAGCCGTTCGCCCTTTTCAGTGAAACCCACCACAGTCGGCGTCGTGCGGCCGCCTTCTTTATTCGGAACGATCTGCACCGTGCCGCCTTCGAGCACGGCGACACAGCAGTTAGTCGTCCCTAAATCAATTCCGATCGCTTTTCCCATGATTTGGTATTAGCCCGAAACCCATCGACAGGTTAACAATTGCTGCGTAATCTGCGGATGGCTTTGCGGCTCATTTACGAGTTGCAACTTTCACGAGGGCGGGTCGAATGAGTTTGTCGCCGAGGCGGTAACCGGCGACTAGCTCCTGAATCACCGTATCGGGCGCGTAATCGTCAGTAGGTTCAGTTACCACAGCCTCGTGAATATGGGGATCGAACTTTTCACCGACGGCCGCGACGGTCTTCACGCCCAGCGCGTCGAGCACGCCATTCAGTTGCTTGCTGATGAGATCCACGCCACTGAGAAAATGACGAAACTCGTCAGACTCGGCCGCCTCGACTGACGCTTCTGCCTCCAGCGCCCGCTTCAGATTATCCACTACCGGCAGCAGCTTCGCGGCCACGTCGGCAACCACGCGATTGTACGTCTCGCTCCGTTCCCGCTCGACCCGCTTTCGATAGTTTTCGAAGTCCGCCTGACGGCGCGCGAGTTGGTTCTTGAGGTCCGCGTTTTCAGCTTCGACCCGCTTCAGTTCAGAACGAGTCGCAACGAGTTCGGCTTTGTCCGGTCCACCAGTGGATTCGTCGGGCACGACGTCGTCGGCCGAAAAGAGATCCTCTTCTTTCAGAGTCTCGTCCGTCAGGTCAATCTCTTCGCCTTCGTTGTACGTGTCGTCTGTAGCCATGTCGTCGGGCGTACTTGCGGCAGATCTGATTTCGTCGTCGGCGTCACTGAACTTGATTGGGATGCGGTGCGAACCCTTGTCGCGTCTGTCTGATGTCATTAGGAAGGATCGATTCTTCGGACTAACGTGCAGTTTGTTCGCCCAGTCTATGCTCAATTAACCGCGCCATGTAGTTTACCATAGCCATTATCCGCGCATATTCTATTCTCATCGGGCCAACGACACTCAGCGTGCCCATGTTGTCGTTTGAACCGACTCGATACGGCGCGGTGATCAAGGCGCAGTCGCGCATTGAGCTCGTCGGATGCTCGCGCCCGATAACGACGTGCACGTCGCCCGGATAACTCGCCGCGTCGTGAACGCACTCGTTAAGTATCTTGATCAGGCGCGACTTCTCTTCAAACGTACGGAACAACTCGCGCATCCGCTCGAGATCGACGAATTCGGGTTTCGTCAGGATGTGGGAAGTGCCGTCGACATAAACGTCGCCGCTCGTTTCCTCACCTTCGAGACTCCGCTCGCACAACAAAATCGCGTTTTGCAGCATGCGGTCGTAAAGCGCCTTCTCTTCTTTCATCAGCTCCACGATCTCGCCGCGGATCGCGAGCAGGCTCTTGCCGCTGAACTCCGTATTTAAATAGCGCGCGGTGCGGTCAAGGTCGTCCTGGGTCAATTCGTCGGCTACGCGGATGACTTTGTTGTGAATGATGTTTGCCGTTGACACAAGCACCACGAGGATGCGCTTGTCCGGCAACATCATGAACTCGATGTGATTGAGCCGGTTGTCCGCAAGTGACGGCGACACCACGATGCCGACGTTCTGCGATAGCGCCGAGAGCACGTGCGACGCAGTTTCCATCAGTCGATCGGGAGACGAACCCGCGTCAATCGCGGCGAAGAGATGGTCAATCGCTTTCAAATCGGTGCGCGACAGGCGTGCCTCGCCGAGCATGTTGTCGACGTAGTAACGATAACCCTTGTCAGTGGGCACGCGACCTGCGGAGGTGTGTGGTTGTTCGACGTAACCAGCCTCTTCAAGCTCGCCCATCACGTTGCGGATCGTCGCCGGACTCCAACCGAAGCCATGTGAAAAGCGATCCGAGAGCACACGTGAGCCCACCGCCTCGCCAGTGACGAGGTGTTCTTTGATCAGGGCGGCGAGTAGTACCTCCGCGCGGGAGTCTAAGCCGGCCGTCTCAGTCGTTTGGAGGTTTGAGGCTCTCCGGGGCATTGCTTGGGAGTATACAAACTTATCCAAAGATTGCACAGATTAGGTCGGATCGGCGTAATCTGCGGATACTAACTGTTGAAATAATGCGACTTATGCTCCTGCCCCGCCAAAGGTTGACGGGCCGCGTCCGCCGTCCTTAAGATTAGTCCACCAAACCGCTGTTTGCCTCCGAGTTACCGCCATGAATGAAGTGAGAAAATATTTCGCCGACGCGTTTCGACATATGGGCGGAAATCGTGGTGTGCCTGCGATTGAGGTCCGCTTCTACCCGTACGCCGGATTACGCCACACGATTCGTCTGCGCTCGGGGCGAGTTTATGTGCGGCTCTCGGATATTTGTAAAGACGCGCCGCCGGAAGTGGTGCGCGCGCTCGCGTGGATCCTTGTGGCGCGACTGCTCGGGAAGCGAGTGCCGACGATTCACGATCGGGTTTATCGAGATTATTCCCTCACGCCAGCGGTGATGCGCTCATCTGATCTGGCCCGGCGCGGCCGTGGGCGGAAGATGATCTCGACGGCACAGGGTGAGGTTTACGATCTTGATCGAATGTTTGCCAAGTTGAATCGTCGCTACTTTGAAAGCGCGATACCGAAGCCGACGATTACGTGGTCACAGCGGCGCACGAAGAGCATTCTCGGTCATCACGACCACATTTACGACAGCATCACAATCAGCAAGACTTTGGATTCGACGGAAATTCCGGAGTGGTTTGTCGAGTACATCCTTTACCATGAGATGCTGCACATCAAGCATCCGGCACGTTTGATCAATGGCCGACGTTATTACCACACGAGCGCATTTCGGCAGGACGAGCGCAAATTTCCGTATTACGAGCAGGCGCAGAAGTGGCTCGAGCGTCTCGCCCGGCTGCGCCGCGTGCCACGCGTACGGGCGGCGTAACTCCTGGAACTATTCTCGGTCAATAGCGTTTCTACAATCGAGGTAGGTGGGCTCCTCAAAAAGGGCGGTTCTTCTGGATACGTTTCAGGAGGCCGCCCTTTTTTATCTTGTAATCCTGCAATCCTGATGGTGCCCTAATTCAACTCTGCGTAATCTCTGCGTCCTCTGCGTCTCTGCGGTTCAACTGGCTTTTTTCTACCGCAGAGACGCAAAGGACGCAGAGGTTACGCAGAGAAAAAATCAAATGAGGGCACGACTCAAGATTTGCATGATTTACAAGATCCACCTTAAACTACGCATCTTGCTAAAGCCCTACCTTTTAAGACGGAGACTTCAGTCATATGGCTATTCCTGCTACACAGATTCGCCGCGGCATGGTTATCGTTTTTGAGGGCC
>DATNDM010000338.1:0-4578 GCA_035553235.1 Pyrinomonadaceae bacterium
CGGGCGTTCGTGCCTGCGAGACCCTGGATCGCTTCGTTGATCGTGCCGTCACCGCCCGCGACGATCACGTCAGAAGTGCCGTTGCCAGCCGCACGCGCCGCGATCTCGGTGGCGTCGCCGGGACGTTGCGTCAATTTCAGATCGATCTTGATCCCGAGCGATTCGAGTTGTGCAGCGAGCTCCTGAACCGGTCGCCGCCGCGAAGCGTAGCGACCCGTTTTCGGATTTGAAATCAGTATTGCTTTACGAGGAGACATCGATTACGCGTCAGCAACGGCAAGCGAGATGCCGCTCGCATTTGCAAATCAAACGCGACGTGATGCCCGTGCGTTGCTGCCAAAAACAGACAGTTGTCAGATTAATCAGCCAGGCTTTGCAAAAGTCAGGATTGTTGTTGGACCGTCTCTAACAGGAATTCCCGACTTTTGACGCAAAGCCAATCAGCCACATGAGAGACAGTATAGCTGACGCGCGTTAAACCTCGCTGATTTGTTTCCTGATGGTAGTGCCCTGGTTTGAGAGCTTTCTCTGTGCAACCTCTGTGCCTCTGTGGTTAAGAATTGTTCGAAAAAAACAACCACGGAGACACAGAGAACACAGAGGTTGCACAGAGAAGCAGTTCAAATTAGGTTTTCCTCATTCGTGGTTTGAGCCGGTCAGGAGCTGCGAAATACTGCGCGCCGCTGCGAATCAACCTGCGCAGGTTGGAGTGCTCTGCGTGCTGGCCGCAGCACGCTTCGCACGTACGGACGTGTGTCTCAACTGCAACGTTCCTCAGCACGTCCAGTTCCCGATCGATGTAGGCAGGAATCAGTTCCTGAGTTTCTTCACAACGCATAATTGTTTTCTGTTTCCTGCGGGGTAGTTACCTGAAAGAACTTCATTCGCGTCACATCTATTCCGAAAAAGTTTCAAGGGAATAAATTTCGCCGCGGTCTGGTCTGCATTGTCGAAAGCAATCAATATGGGAGGTCTTCGCAATGCTTATTAAACGAAATCTTATGTTCGCACTAACACTAGCGCTGATCGTCGTGGGTGTCACCGCTTATAGCCGACACGCCCACGCGCACACACCGGCGGTGTATGCGAATGAGATCGTCATTCAAAATTTCGCGTTTGAACCGTCGACGCTGACGGTCAAGGCTGGCGCCACGGTTACGTGGGTCAATCGTGACGATGAGCCGCACACGGCCACCGCGACTGACAAGCGCTTCAACTCGAAAACTTTGGAAAACGGCGATAAGTTCTCAACCCAGTTCAACACGCCGGGCACGTACAACTATTACTGCGCGCTTCATCCGAAAATGACTGGTCAGGTCATCGTGAAGTAAGGAGGCCGGAATGTCAGACGAAGCAAATGAAATGAAGCGACGCAGTTTTCTTAAATGCATGGCCTGGGCTGGCACCGGCCTGGTGTGGGCGATGAATGGCGGTGTGCTCAGTGCAGCCGAGCTGCTGGCGGAACCGAAACGCAAACAAGCCGGCTTCACGTTTGTGCAAATCAGCGACAGTCACATCGGCTTTAACAAAGACCCGAATCACGACGTGACAAAGACGTTCCAGGAGGCTGTCGACAGGATCAATGCGCTCGAGGAACAGCCGGCGTTTGTGATTCACACGGGCGACATCACGCATCTCGCGGCAGCCGCGCAGTTCGACACGGCCGCGCAGATTTTGAAAGGCGCGCGAACGAGTCAGGTTTACTATGTGCCGGGCGAGCACGACGTGTTTACGGACGATGGCAAGCTCTATTTCGAAAGGTTTGGACGCGGAACACAGGGACAGGGCTGGCAGAGTTTCGACTACAACGGTGTGCATTTCATCGGGCTGATCAATGTGCTCAATCTCAAGCAGGGAAGTGGGACCGGACTCGGCGGCACCGGGTTCGGACAATTGGGCCAGGACCAGCTAACATGGTTGCAGAAGGATGTGAAGGGTTTGTCGAGCAGCACGCCGATCGTGGTGTTTGCGCATATTCCGCTGTGGACCATCTCTCAGGACTGGGGTTGGGGCACCGACGAGAGCGAGCAGGCATTGGGTTACCTGAAGCGCTTCGGATCCGTGACGGTGTTGAATGGACACGTTCACCAGATAATGCAAAAGGTGGAAGGTAACGTGACGTTTCACACCGCGCGTTCAACAGCTTATCCGCAACCGGTGCCCGGCACGGCGCCCGCGCCCGGACCGATCAAGGATGTGCCGGCGGACAAGTTGCGCACCATGCTGGGCTTGACTGATGTCAATTACGTGGCGAAGGGAAATCAGTTGGCGGTGGTGGACGAAACGCTTGGATCAACTTAGTTAGGAAGTCTTGCCACAAAGAAGCACAAAAAGCTCAAAATCCGTTTCTGCTGATTTTGAGCTTTTTGTGCTTCTTTGTGGCTAAAAAATCGGCGAAGACAGCCGAGCCAGACTCGTCTCGGTCCTGAGCTGCCACGACTTCGCTTTCTGTTTTTCCGCAATCTGGAGCGACCGCTTAAAACAGCCTTCCGCGTCAGCTCTCTTGTCCTTCATCAACAACAACTCGCCCTTCAGACGATACAACTCCGCTTCGTAATATCGCTCGCCAGTATCACTCACCATTGTCGTCGCTTCGTCCAACACAGCAAACGCTTCGTCAACTCGATCGACTTTCGCGAGCGCTTCAGCCAACAAACCTAAAAACTGTGGACGAACGAGCGACGTTGCAGTTGCGTCGAGCGCGGCGAGCCCCTCGCGCATCAGTTCGATGCCGTCTTCTTCGTATCCTTGCTCGCTGAGTGTCCACCCTTTCATCACGTCTGCCATCGCGCCGTACAACACGAGTCCATGTGCGTGCGAGACTTCGATCGCGGACTCGGCGAACTGCTGGGCCGCACGGTGATCACCACGAAACTGATGCAGCAAACAGGCGAACAACTCCGCGTGTGCGAGTCCTTGCGGCTCCGACAACTCGCGCGCGAGCGCCAGACCCTCATCCATCCGCTCCAACGCCTCGTCCGCGCGGCCCAGAAACCAGCACGCCCACGCCGCAAAACACGGCATCGCGACGCCCGGATTCAGTGCATACAAAAACGAGTCATCGCGATGTTGCGCGGGATCGTAGAGTGCGAGCGCTGCTTCGTAGTGGTTCAACGCCAGCTCAAAATTGCCGATGTGCGTATTGGTGATCTCCAGCGCCCAATGACCACGCATCGCCAGTCCCGGATACGGCAAGCGCTCCGACAACCGCAGAAACTCGCGCGCAATCTCGCGCGCGGTTTCGAGCTCTCCGCTCAAGGTGTGGAACGTCCACAACCCCCAAAGAACTTCGGAAACATCAGGCGAGTCGCCGAGCTGATCATAAAACTGGCGCGCTTTCATGTAGACTTCGCCGACATTCGGCGACGCATAGCCCTCGATTGCAATCAACGGCACGCCCAGCGTGAGGTGTAAACACAGCGCCTCGGCTAAAACTTCGCGCGTGTGCGGCAGATGGTTGATCAACTCGATGCCACGGCGCGCGAGGTCGACTGCTTCCTGGTACGCAAACCGCCGGATCGCATTGTTCGCGCCCTGCTTCAGGTAGTGTGTGGCGCGCTGATAGTCGCGGCCACGCTCGAAATGCATTGCCAGCTCAACCGCAATCTCGGGTGCGCGCTCACCGTAAACCTCCTCGCCGCGTTCCGCGATAAGGCGATGCAGCTTCACGCGCCGCGCCGCCGGCAAACGCTCATACAAAACGTTCTGGTACAAAGCGTGAACGAAGCCAAACCTCGTCACTACTTCACCATTCGGTAATTCCTGTACGCCACACTCCTGAATGTACTGCTTCTGGCGCGCGAGCTCGTTGCAGCGTGCTTCGACAAGCCGCGGATCCTCTTCGAGCCCGGCCGCGAGCGCCGGCGTCGAAAACTCAACTCCAGCCACACTCGCTGCTTCCAGCGTCCTTTGCGTCTCAACGTCGAGATGGTCCACATGTCGCTCGATCATCTGCTTGATGTTGTCAGGCACGCCGAGCTCGACATTCGCGATGTCGACGCGCAGTTCCCAGGTGTTATCACGCAGAACGATCAAGCCAGACTCGAGCAGGTAGTTCGTGGCGTTGACCATAAACAACGGGTTCCCATCCGTGCGTTTATGAATCAATCCCGCCAGTCCGGACGGAAAGCGATTGCCGGGAAAGGTTATGGACAGATAGTCATGAACGGCAGCTTCGGTCAGGTAATCGAGCGGCAATTCCTTACACAACTGCTTCGCCAGCAATTCCTGTTTCACCGCTTTCAGTGGATGACCACTCATGACCAGCTCGACGTTGCGAAATGTGCCGATCACCATCAGGTGTGCGCGCTGGCGTCGCGTAGCGAGATACGAGATCAGATCGAGCGTCGAGTAATCGCTCCAGTGCAGGTCTTCTAAAATCAGCACGAGCGGAACATCGGCGGTGAGCGCTTCCAGCGCGTCGCCCATCTCGCGCAGCATTCGTTCGCGCGTCGCGCCCGAGACGCCTCGACTCAACTGTTCTCGCTCAGACGGCGTCAACAGCGAAGGCATTTGCAGCAGCCACATCGGCGCATGCGCGCGCACGACGTCGGCAACTTTTCGTTCCTCGCGGCACAA
>DATNDM010000339.1:0-3233 GCA_035553235.1 Pyrinomonadaceae bacterium
GGGGCTGTTAGACCGAGATCCCGGCGCTCACATTTCTCTCAACGCACGCGCCGCATAGATTCCGAGCGCAGCGCGCCTGCGAATTCGCACGTGATTCAATCGTTTCTTCTTCGCGCTCGCATGGTGCTGTGTCGTCGCCGCAGTCGGCGCGGCAGTCGTTGCCGGACCAGCCGCCAGCAATTGTCGCTGCTCATCCGGGTTCATCAGGAACATGTAACGCACCAGCAAACGCGCGTGATCGTTGTCGTATCCGGCGGCCGCGGGGGGTAGCGACGGCAGATTAGCCACCCAGTGATCGCCGTCCTTCCGGAACAGTCCGCTCGGCATCGCCGTGCCCGGGCTGATCTGCGACGGATCGAGCAACCAACGGAACGTCCAATCAGGTTTCAAACGTTCGGACGCGAGCAGGAAGTTTGGCGCAATCGCTTTCGCATCGTGCGACGGATCGCCGGTGATGTGACACTTCAAACATGGCGTTCCCGACGTGAACAACTGCCGCGCGAGGACGCGCTCCTGAGCGGTCAACGGTGGTAATTGCTCCTTGATGTACGGATCCTGCTGGCCTGACATGGCCATGAAGAACCGCACGAGGATCTGCAACTCGTTCGCCGAGAAGTTGAACGTCGGCATGCGGAACTGTAGATACGGACGCACGCCGTTTCGATCGAGGCCGGGTTGCGCTAACAGATGTGCCGTTTGACTGTTCGCGGCCGCACTTGTCCCCGGCGATGCGCTGGCTTGCGGACTTGGCGACGGCAAGGACGCGATCTGCTGCGCCTGTTCGGGCGTCTTCTCCCCACTCAGCGAAGGATCGTGCAGGAACTTCAACAGCCACGCCGGATCGACACGCGAGCCTTCACTCGTCAGTCGCGGCGGCAGAAGATCTTTTCCTTCGGGCGTCTGGTAGAACGGGAGATCCATCACCACCGATCGCTGTCCGACCTGAAGCTGGTGACAACCCATGCAGTTGTACTTCTTGACGACCCACCAGCCGTTTTGAATGTCCTGTCGTCTTTGATCCTGCGGATTGAAGAACAACGTGCTCGGCACGTTTGAGCCTTCGGCGCCGACACTCCCCAGCAGGAACGTCGTCAATGCAGTGCGCCATTGGTCCGTCAGATACGGCTGCGGCATGCGCAGACGATCTTTCGGGTCTTTCTCTTTGCCTTCATCGTAAATGGACGGCTGCGTGATCTTGTGTTCGAAGAAGCCCTTGTGGTTGTACCAGGGCTTTTCTTCTTCAGTCTTCTTCTTCGGAGCAGGCGCCTCGCCGCCATTCTCGTCCGCGTGAGCGCCATGCAGGTTCAGCGGGTCAATGCCTTCCTCAGCTTTCTTCGTTTGCAGCGCGAAGTCGAGGCGCTCGATCGGCGTTGCGCCTTCGACCGTCAACTCTTTACCGATGCGTTGCTCGTCCTCGAAGCCCCTGATCTCGTGACAACCCGCACAGCCGTACTGCTTGATCAACGCCTTGCCCTTCTCTTTCAACTGCGGATCATCCATGAAGGCAGCGGACGCATAATTCGGCGGCGACGAAAGCGAGAAGAGATAAGTCGCGATGTCGCGCGCATCCGTCTCGGATAGCCGGAAATTCGGCATCACCGTCATGTTCTGCACTTGCAACTCGGCGCCATCGTTCGGGCAGCGCGAGTGCAACTCAGTGTCGAACTGGAACGGGAGATTCTTCTTCGCGTAATCGTCAGGCGTGAGATCGCGTTTTTCTTTCGGACAGTAAGGCGCGACGCGTTCGCGCGGATTGTGAATCCAGCGCACGATGTAATCGAAATTCGCTTTTTCGCCGACGCGCTGCAGGTTCGCGGCAAACTCACCGCCGATCCTGTTGTCGTCTTCACCAATCGAGTGACACGCAAGACAGCCACGACTCTCAAAAAGCTGTTTGCCATGCTGAGCATCGCCTTTTGCCTGTGCCGGCAGCTTGGTGTCGAAGCCTTCCTGCCAAAGGTACGCGGAGATCGCCTGGATCTGGTCTGCGCCGTCCTTGTCGCGCAGATGCCCGCCGTTGGCCGCGGTTTCCGGCGTCATACCGAAGCGCCAGAACGTCGGCATCTTTGTTCCCTTGCGAAATGCCTGCGGATCCTCGAGCCAGACCGGCACCCACTCTTTGCGCAGCTTGACGCGAACGTCCTTGAGGTTTGGTCCAACCTTCTTCACGTCCTGCATTTGATATTTCGCTTGCAGGTTCAACTGGTCGATCCGCGCCGCGAGCAGACTATTCGTCACGCGCAGGCTTTCAGCGTGCGCCAGAAACTTCTTAACGTCCTCGTCCTTTACGGTGTCTGATTCAGTGGCTTTCTGGTCGGCGAGTATTTGTTTCTCGTTCGCCGTGATCTGGTCCTGAAGCTGTCCGATCTGCTGGCGCGTCGACGCCAGCGCGTCCGTCTCGCGATCGAAACCTTCGTAACGATGACAGCCCATGCAGCCGCGTTGTGCGAAGAGATCGCGCCCGAGATTCAAGGTCTCCGCTCCCTGCGTGACGCGATCCTTCGCGTGACACTGCTGGCAGCCCGCTTCCGTGTTTTCTTTCTCGAACATGGGCCATAGCCAGAAACGATGCCGGCCATGTCCTTTTTCTTCGCTCGTCGTGGCGCGACCGTTGCCCCAGTGACAACTCGAACAACCAAACTTCTCGGGATTATGAATGTTAAGGATCTCTTTGTTCGGGTGACTGACAAACGCGCGCGACATCGCGTCTACTTTTCCGTCCGAAGCCTTTAAACTCGCCGGCACGATGTCGACTGGTTCGCGAATGCCCGCATGACAGACTTCACAACGATCGACGATGTTGTAAGCGTTGACACTGATCTGATGGCCGAGGATCGAGTAATCGTAATTGGCCATCTTGGTTTTCAGGCCCTCGATAGCCGCAGGTCCAAGACCGATCAGGTGGTTCTTCAGGTAGTCGTCTTTCTTCTTCGTTAGCTCCGACGGAGCCTTCAGCAACTCCGCTTTTTTACCGAGCGCATCCGCTTTTTGTTCGCGAAGCTGATTGTAAAGCGCTTCCAGTTCTGCGTAGTTGAGACTCGCCTTTTGCGATGATTTGCCATCGTCAGAAGGTATTTCAACACTGACTTTTTCTGCTCGCTGCGCTGCGGCCTTGTGCTCGTATTTCTCTTTCGCGCGTCCGGTCGAGGTTTCGATGTTGTAGTTGGTGACGGTGAGATGACCGCGCTGGTTTTGGAACGTGTCAGTGATTGCGTCGAGCTTGCGTTGTGCCG
>DATNDM010000340.1:0-3359 GCA_035553235.1 Pyrinomonadaceae bacterium
CCGTTCGACCGATGCGTCCTGCAATGTGCCAACGAGACCGCGCGTGTCCATGGAATAGATGACGACGCCGCTCCGCGCCGCCGCGTTGGTGATGTCGCGCAGTTTCGAAAGCGAGTCGCCGTGACGGTTCTCGACGAGGAAGCCGTTCGAAAGAAAGAAAAGAACTTTCCGTCCGGGAAGATTTTTTGCGCCCTTGATCAGACCCTCGAGACCACCGAGCGTGTTCTGGGTGAAGCGAGCTGATTGTGACTGCATCGACGAAGCGCGGCCACGCACGATGCCCGCTGCCTGATCGCGATTCAGGCCCGGATTGACCCGGAGTGTTTCGTTGACGAAGAAGTCGAACACTTCACGATCCAAATGCTCGATCAAATACGCTTCGTACTCGCTCATCGGTGGCCGATCGAAATCGCGTGTTGTGTAGCTGCGCGAACCGAGTCGATCCAGCGCCATGTGCAGCACCATGCGATCGGTCGTGAGCTGTTGCAGGAACCCGATCTGGCCTGTGGCTGAAGTGATCGCAGCCTGATCGTTTTGGCCCATTTCGTTGTCGAGGAAGTGATTGATGAGTTTCTTCGCGGCAGCCAGACCCGCGAGGTCGAGGTGAAAATCGTCGATGTAGAAGAAGACGATGCGACCGCGATCGAGCGGCGCCGGGCGCTTGAGATTGATCGTCGTCGAGCCACGCGCGGCAGAGAGCTGGCTTTCCTCGTCGCTGCCCGCGGTGATCTGTTCGAAGCCCTGGATCGTGCGCGGCTTGCCGTCGACGCGTAACTCGAAATCATTGGCGGTCAGGTTGTTGATAAACTTTCCCTGCTTGTCGAAAACCATCACGTCAGTTTGGACCAGCTCGGTGTAGACGCGGACCACGTCGTCCTGCGGTTTTGGTGATGGCGCAGGCGTGGTCTGGGCCCTTGTCACCGACCATGCGGTCAGGAGGAAGAGCGAGAGCAGGAGAGAATTGCGACGGGCCGGCATAAATGGTTCGAACGACCGAATTGCAAGGGGGTAACGTGGTGTAACTATGTATCAGGTACGGTTCTTGTGGCAATGAAAAACCATCATCTGTTAGGCTTTACTGCTTTCGCCACGAACAGGCACCAAAGGCACAAAAAAGAAACAGCTAAATGGCCGCGAACGAAACGACAGTAAAACTGGATCGCGTGACCAAGAGTTTTGGGGAGTTCACGGCCGTTAGCGAACTCAGCCTCGACGTGCGCGCGGGGCGCGTGTTTGGCTTGCTCGGGCCGAACGGCGCCGGGAAAACCACGACGATACGGATGATCGTCAACATCACAGCACCCGATTCCGGTACCATCCTTTTGTTTGGCCGCAAAATCAATCCCAGGCTCCAGGACCGGATCGGCTACTTGCCGGAAGAGCGCGGGTTGTACAAAAAAATGCGCGTCGCCGACCAGTTGAGGTTCTTTGCCGAGATCAAAAACATGCGCGGCAAGCAAGTCGAGACGAAGATCGACGATTGGCTCGCGCGCGTAAAACTCTCCGACTGGAAAACCAAACGCGCGTCGGAGTTGTCGAAAGGCATGCAGCAGAAGATCCAGTTCGTCACTGCTGTGATTCACGATCCGGACGTGCTGATCCTCGACGAGCCATTCTCGGGCCTCGATCCAGTCAACGTCGAGTTGATGAAAGAGATCGTGTTGGACCTTAAACGCGCGGGCAAGACGATCATCTTTTCAACGCACCAGATGGAAGTGGCGGAGAAGATCTGCGACGACATTTGTTTGTTGAACCGATCGCGAAAGGTGTTTGAAGGAAGCCTGCGCGAGATCAAGAAAAGCTTCGGACGAAACTCGGTCGCAGTGCGCTGTGAAGGGGGCGACGGCGTACTCGACGATCCCGCGCTCGTCAGCAAGCTCGTGCGTCACGCAGACGAGGCGCAGGCACTGCTCGCTCCCGGCGCCAACGCTCAAACACTGCTCAAACGCTTGATCGACTCCGGCGCCGTGATCGGAAAGTTTGAAATGGTGGAACCGAGTCTGAACGACATCTTCATCACGAAAGTGACTGAACCTGCATGAAGAAGTTTTTCACAGTCGTCAAGCGCGAATACATTCAGCGTGTGCGTGCGAAGATGTTTATTGTGTCGACGGTTTTGTTGCCGCTGGTGATGTCGCTGTTCATCGCGGTGCCCGCAATCATCGTGAGTATCAAAACACCGCCGATGCGAGTGGCCGTGGTGGACCAAACCGGCCGCATGTATCCGCAACTCCGTCAGGCGCTGTTTGGCGACGATTCAGACCAGGACCCGCAAAACGCGAACACTGGGGCCGCAGGAGCCGGTGCCCGCCGCAACTTGAATCGGTTCGTTTTGGAGGAGGTAAATGCTACGAACGACCCGCTCGATCAAATCCGCAGTAATCTGGACGAACGCCTGCGCGACCGCTCGCTCGAAGGCTACTTAATCCTGGAGCCCGACTTTTTCACGACGGGCAAAGCCGAATTCATCAATCGCATTCCCGGTGATATGTTTTCAGTTCAGATGTTGCAATCGGCGATCAATCGCGCCGCACGCGAACAGCGACTGATCGACGCAAAAGTTGATACGAAAACGAGGCAAGACCTCTTGAAGCCGGTCCAGTTGCAATCGATAAAGACCGGGACTCGGGGGCAGGCCGCTGATACGAGTTCGACTTTCGCGCTCGTGTTCGGCATCGGCTTCGTGATGTATCTCGCGATCCTCATGTACGGGCAAATCATCCTCGGCGCAGTCATCGAAGAGAAAGAGACGCGCATCGCTGAAATCCTGTTCTCTTCAGTCAGGCCATACGCGTTGATGATGGGCAAACTGGTTGGCGTGTCGCTGGTAGCTTTGACGCAACTCACGATCTGGGGGCTTGCGTTCAGCTTGTTGGCGTTGTACGGCGTCGGGGTCCTTGCTTCGCAGGGACTGCCGGCGAATATTCCCACGCTTCCGTTTTTACACTACATTTACTTCGCGCTCTTCTTTTTGCTCGGCTACTTCATCTACGGGACGATCTACGCGCTGGTCGGATCGATGGTGACGACGGCGCAAGAAGGCGGGCAGCTCGCGATGCCGATCATTCTCATCCTCGTCGTGAGTTTTTACTTGTTCTGGCCGGTGAGCCGCGCTCCTGATTCGCCGTTCTCGTTTTGGGTGTCGATGATTCCGTTTTCCGCGCCGGTGGCGATGCTGGTCCGCATCGTTACGCAAACGCCGCCGTTCTGGCAAATCGCGCTATCGTTGTTGATCGGATTCGGCAGTGTGCTCGTGATCATGTGGATTGCGTCGCGTATTTATCGTGTTGGCATGTTGATGTACGGCAAACGGGCCTCGATTCCGGAGGCCGTACGCTGGGCCAGACAGGCATGATTGA
>DATNDM010000341.1:0-6650 GCA_035553235.1 Pyrinomonadaceae bacterium
TGGCGCACTTCTTCAAGAAAGTGACTGATGTAGATCACCGAGATTCCTTCGGCGCTCAACTTGCGAATCAGTGTGAAGAGATGGCCCACGTCTTCGCGTTGCAGGCTGCTGGTCGGCTCGTCCATGAGGATGATGCGCGCGTTCGCGGCTAGCGCGCGAGAGATCTCGACGATCTGGCGCGCGGCTACGGACAGATCGCCGACGCGTTTCTCCGGACGAATGTCTGCGTGTTGAAAAGTTTTGAGAACATCGTTCGTACGAGCGATGAGTTGGTCGCGATCGAGCCAGCCGAGGCGTGACGATTCGATGCCCATGAGCACATTTTCGGCGACGCTCAGGTGTGGACACAAGGAAAGTTCCTGGTGAATTAGCGCAATGCCGTGCGTGCGTGCGTCGAGTGGGTTTGAGGGAGTGTACGGTTTGCCGTGAATCTCCATCGTGCCTTGATCGGGACGCAGTGAGCCCGCGATGACGTTCATGAGCGTGCTCTTGCCCGCGCCGTTCTCGCCGATCAGTGCGTGCACCTCGCCCTCGCGCAACTCCAGATCGACGCCGTCAAGCGCCACCGTTGGGCCAAACGACTTCGAGATTTTTGAGAGCTTGAGAGCGATCATCTTTCAAACGCGGATTTACGCGGATGTTTACGGATTTCGTTCCAGGGTGTCGTAGAGTGGGCCAGCGGGTCTGACCGTGGAGGTTTCGTTTGAGCCGGTGATCGCGAGGATGCGCACGTACTCGTTGTTCGGGAAAGTCAAGGTTTGCGTGTTTGCGGGGACGTCGAACGTGTACACGAACAAGTACGAATACGCATAAGCGTCGTTAGTTCCTGCGGGCGTGTGACGATGCGACGCGAACCAGCCGATGGGCGCGCGTTTGATGAAGCCGGGTGTGATGCCCAGCATCTCGCCGTATGGATCCGATCTCGTTCGCGATCTTTGCAACAGCGCCGCGATGTCAGGCGGAATGTCCGCGGGTGGAGTGCGCGGCTGCAAACGCACTTCAGTCTCTTTCCACTGCCGATTGTCCCACTGTCCGATGAAGCCACTCCAATCCTCGACCGTCGCTTTCACTTCCTCATTGCCAACGTGAAACGTAACATCCTGATCGCCACCGACTGACGCCGCGAGCACGTATAACCTGCGAATACCACCCGGCAAGTCGATCTTCTGCCCACGCGTCACCACAGCATTCGCTTTGTCTGCTGGAGCGAGGCGAAACACGATGCCCGCGTAAGAAACTTCGCGCGGCAGCATCTCCGCGGGCAGTGCGTAACCTTCGCCGTCGAAACCCGCCTTCAATCGTTCGCCATCACGATTCGCGCCCGCGAGATCGTACGGCAAACTAATCGGCATCGATTGCGGTGGCGCGCTCTTCATCGTTCGTGGCGCGAGCTTCAGTGCGAACGTGCGCGGTTGAAATCGTCCGAGACTCGTCACCAGCTCGCCCTTAACGATCGAAGCCTTGCCGACAGGTCGTTCCTGACTATCAACTTCACGCGCCGCAATCACGGGCGCGACAAACCCGATACGCACGTCAGGCTGTTCGCGTCCATCAAGCTCAACAACACGCACGATGAATTCATCCGTATCTTCCGCCTTCTTCAACGCGAGGACGCGAACGCGACTACTGTTCGTGCGCAGGATTGATAAAGTCTTACCGAGTATCCCGGGTTGTTTTGAACTCTCAAACGCGATCAGCGGCTGATTCAGACGTTGCGCCTGCCAGTCAGTCTGCTCGCGACGCCAATCGCCCGCGTGCGCCGCGAGACCGTAGATGATCTCGTGATGTCCCCAATCCTGTGTTGATTGATCCGCGTAACCAGCGCGCGGCGCGATGCCCGGCGTTCGCAACAGAGTCAAACGAAGCGTGGTGTCGTCGGGCTTGTCAGAACCGTACTTGCAATCGGAAAGGATCGTGACGCCAAACTTCCCGCTGCGATCCGTCAGATCGAACCACTGGTGCGACGGCACTTCAAACTTGCGCTCGTCGTTGTTGCCACGCTCGATCGTGCCGACGTCCCAGTTGTAAGTCGCCTTCGCGTTTGCGGCGGTGAGTGGAAACGTGGCCTTGAGATTCGCGTTCGCGGTTTTCCAGTCGATGACGTTGGTAAACTCGACGCGATTGCCGGCGTCTCCCGCTGAAAGACGAATCGTTTGTGTAAACTTCGAACCTTCAGTCTCGCGCGCAACTTCGACCGCAACGCGCACCGGACCATTTTCAACCACGCGCACCTGGGCCTTTCCGCTCACATAAGCACGTGGAGCTTTCTGCTGATCCGTCCAATCCATGTTCCATGCGGGCCATTGTGCGGGCGTATCATTCTTGATCGCGAGTCGCATCGGCGCGGCGAGCAACTCCCGGTTCAGTTGCTTGTCAAAAATACTCGACACGTCACCATCAACATTCAGCGCGATCCGGTAGCGCTGGTTCTCAAGCGCGGTCGGCGAAACCTTCAGCGTTGAGGCTGCGGGCCTTTCACTAGACCTCTCAACGCTATAAACGGCATATCCGACCGATGGCGCCTTCGCTAAGAACAATAACTTCCCACTCTCGACTTGCGACGGGACCGTACGTCCGTCCGGAGCAATCACATCAACTGGTTCACCTGCCGATGTCATCCTCGTCTCAACCACGTCTTCGCGTTCGATGTTCAGCGGATTGTAGACAACGATCGGCGTCCCGGCAGTTTGCGTATTCAACTCCGACGCGATTCCTTCGGTCGCGCTCGTCAGCACACTGGCAAACTGGTTCATCGCAATCACGTCGTCGTTCCACGAAAAGTTAAAAGCCCTCGGCGTTGCGGTGCCGGGCAGAATGTCGTGAAACTGACCACCCATCACGAGCGTCCACGCGTTGTTCAAACGCTCCTGCGGATACGTGCGCGCTCCGAGCCACGCTGCGCCGACTGAAGCTTTCTCCGCCGCGTCGGCAAGCAACTCGTTCTTGCGGTTCCAACGCTTTTGATAGGCCTCCGAAGTGATCGAACCGGCTGAGTGATCCGTCAACAGCAGATCGCCTTCGTAGTGTGGCAGACGACTGATGTATTCGGGACGAATGTTGAGAAACATCTGCTCCGCTGTCGCCGAGACGATTTTCAGCGGTCCATCACCGACGGCATGTTGCGCTTCAATGAGTGCATTGTTTCGCGTGACGATCGCTTCCACCATGCGCACTGAATCTTCGCGTGGGCTTCCGCCCGTGTCGCCAGTGCCATAGTAGTGATAGTCGGTGAACAACCCGCTCGCTTTGCCGTTGCGCTCGACGCGACGCGGCCAATCGACCGGATTGTTGCGCGCATTTGGATCCGCGATCACAGGACTCTTGCTGATGTCTTCTCTGACCTGCCCGCCGTAGCTGCCGGGATTCAGCGCCGCGATGATGCCGCGACCGTCTGGTCCAACCCAATAGCCTACGTTGAACGGAATGCCGCGCGGCGTTTCCTCGATCGAACCCGGACCGCCAACTGGCGCCGCGGAATTCCATGTGAGCTTTTGCGTCGAGAAACCTTTCAAACCAGCGTGCGCGAGAATGCTCGGCAACGACGCCGGAAAACCAAAACAATCAGGCAGCATGTACTCAGCGCTCGTCTTGCCAAACTCACGCTGGAAAAATCGATTGCCGTAGAGAATCTGGCGAAAGACTGACTCCGCTGACGGTGAGTTGACGTCGCTTTCTTCCATCGAGGAGCCGGCTGGAAACCAGCGACCCGCGGCGACGTACTGCTTGAGTCGCGCGTAATCCGCGGGCCAGTATTCCTTCATCATGCGATAGCGATTCGCGCCGCTGAAGTTGAAGATGTAGTGCGGATACTTGTCGATGAGCGCGAAGTTGTCGTGCAGCGTCTTCGGGATGTAGTCGTTGATGACGCGCGGATACTCCCAGCGCCACTGCGTATCGAGGTGCGCGTATGCGACGATGTAAAGCGTCGGATCTTTGTTGAGATCGGGTTGCGCGGTTTGTGCTGAAACGGCCAAAGAACTTGCGAGTAAAACAGCAAGAAGCTTCGTTATCGCTCGCATGTGCGTGGGCTCCTCTTGAGGCTTTATCCACAGATTACACGGATTGTATATAACATCTGCGGGTGGTGCTAGTTTGAGGGATTTCTCTGTGCAACCTCTGTGTTCTCTGTGTCTCGGTGGTGATTTCCGGCCAAAACAACCACAGAGACACAGAGAACACAGAGTTTGCACAGAGAAGCAGTTCAGATTAGGTCACCATCCATCTGCGGAATCTGTGGATAAAGGATCGCGGTCTGTTAGAATGCGCGGCCATGACAATTTCTTTCTCGGACCGCGTGACGGTGCCTGACGACGTCCTGATCTCGCACCTGCAGGACGAAGCCGTGATTCTGAATCTCGATAGCGAACGCTACTACGGGCTCGACGACGTCGGCACGCGCTTTCTGTCAGTCGTCACGACTTCCGAGTCGATTGAATCCGCCTACGATCGCCTGCGGGGGGAATACGACGTTGACCCGGACATCTTACGCAACGATCTTCTTGCGCTCATCGAGAACCTGATCGATCGAGGTCTCTTAATCCGCACCTGATCCGTCAAATCCGTGATTAATGATCCATTGATGCTGGACGCCTATGAAAAATGGGGCGACGACTGCGTCAAACACCTGTTCGGTGATTTTGCCTTTGCGATCCGGGACGAACGCAACCAACGCTGGTTCTGCGCGCGCGATCATTTCGGCGTGAAGCCGTTTTATTACACCTACATCGATGACGAGTTCGCGTTCAGCAGCAGCCTGAACGAGCTGCGGCTGGATCCGCGCGTCTCGAATACGCTGAACGAGATCGCCGTTGGCGATTATCTACTCTTCGGAGTAAACCAGGATCTCTCGACGACGATCTTCAAAGACATTCAACGGCTGCCGCCCGGTCACACGCTCACCGTCGCCAACGGATCGATCAAAATACAACGCTACTGGTCGCCTGAACCGTCAGCGGAAGTGCGCTTTCGAAATCCGCAGTCGTACGTTGAACGTTTCTCCGAGCTGTTGGCGCAGGCGGTTAGAGATCGTGTGACCACAGATCGCGTCGCGATCTCGATGAGCGGCGGTCTTGACTCGACGAGCCTCGCCGCAATCGCTCATAGCCAGGGGAAACACGTGCACGCGTTCGCGGTTGTTTACGATGGCCTCGTTCCAGACGAGGAGCGTCAGTATTCGTCGCTCGCCGCGGATCATCTGGGCATTCCGATCACTCACTTAAGCGCCGACCGATATGACCTCTTTGACGGCGAGCTGGATCAACCCGAACCGTTTCAGATATCGCCACTGACTGGGCAGCTCAACGACCTCCTGCGCTCAAGCGCTGGTTTCAGCCCCGTAATGCTCACGGGTTACGACGGCGACGCGTTCATGAACGTGCCGCATCGGTCGCGGTTGAGTGGTGTTAAGAAAACAGTCAAGCGACTACTCACGAACAAACGAGCAGAAGCGAGCCTGTACGCTTGGCTCGATGAATCGTTCGCGAAACGAACGCACCTTGCCGAACGGTGGAACCGCCCGTCAATCGATCCGGCGAGTCCGGCCAATCCGATCTGGACAGCGCTCTTCGAAGCCTACGATTCGAGTTCGACTGGGCTAAACCTCGAAGTGCGCCATCCATTCATTGACGTGCGTCTCGTCGAGTTTCTCTCGTCGATACCCGTGCGCCCGTGGCGCGTCAACAAGCATATTCTTCGCGAGGCGATGAAGAATAAACTACCCCCCGCCGTACTCAATCGAAGAAAAACACCACTCGCGGGTGATCCGGCTCTTCAATTGGTACGGCGCGGTAGTGTAAGATGCGCAACAAGTTTTGAGGTCAGTCCGCAGCTCAGGGCTTTCGTTAACCTGAATCGTCGACGATCACTGGCGGATGAAGAGACATCCGACGGCCTCTGGGCCAATCTCCGAATCTTCGCGTTGAACTACTGGCTTACGCACTCCCAGCCCGCGGTTCGACGAACGTCGCAAACACAGATAACGACAGTCGCGGCAACAAAGACCTCAATTGCCCAAACCGGATGAAGATGGAGATCATGCATGGAACTTAAACCAGAGTCGACGGCGCAGACCCAGGAACGCGAAAGTAAAAAGCCGTATCACACTCCCGAAGTAATCGTTTACGGAAACATTCGCGAGATCACGAGGAACGCCGGCCCGAAAGGCAACCTCGACGGCGGTGGCGGCGCGGCGGCGGGACCAAAGACCGGCGTTTAATGGGACGATCAAACTTTGACAGGATCTTACCGGTGCTCGATTTACGGCCTGGGGGTTGTCGCCAATAGCACAATTCCGGGCGTTCGCGCCTCGACGATAGCATCGGAAGACATTCGCATTTCTTTCGGCTCGCTTCCCGCGTGGCTTCACGAAGTGAGCGACACTCAAAACGAGACCTCATACATCGCGGATTACAAGAGCGCATGCGGTGAACCTGTGTTGCGCGTGTTTCGCGTGCTCGATGGCAGGTATTTCCGGTTCTGCTACGCCGATGAGACGCAGTTTGTAATTGACAATGCAGGAACCGAAGTCTGGGCTGCGTGGCGCGAGCCGTTGACACTCGAAGACACGGCCACGTACCTGCTTGGTCCGGTGATGGGCTTCGTGATGCTGCTGCGTGGCGTTGTTTGCCTGCACGCCAGCGCGGTTGCAATCG
>DATNDM010000342.1:0-2321 GCA_035553235.1 Pyrinomonadaceae bacterium
GGTAATTCGGGCGGGCCGCTGGTCAACTCGCGCGGCGAAGTTATCGGTGTGAACACGGCTATGATTCTTCCGGCGCAGGGGATCTGTTTCGCGACGTCGATCGATACGGCGAAGTTTGTCGCGGGTCGACTGATTCGCGACGGGAAGATCAGCCGCAGCTACATCGGCGTGGCTGGGCAGAACGTGCCGATACCGCGACGGATCGTCCGGTTCTACCAATTGCCGGTTGAGACTGGCGTGCTGGTTGTTTCGTTTGAAACTAACGGCGAGGCGAGTGCGGCGAAAGAAGCCGGATTGCTGGCGGGCGATCTGGTGGTTGAGTTTGATGGGCAGCCGATCAGAGGGATTGATGACCTGCACCGTTTGTTGACGGATGAGCGGATCGGAAAGCGCGTGCCGGTGACGGTGATCCGCGGCGTGCAGAAGTTGACTCTGGAGCTTGTGCCCCGAGAGAAGCAGTAACGCCGATCAACGCTGATCTTAATTCCGGAATTCCTGGCTGATCATCAGGCCGCGCATGCCGCCGTCCATGACGCCGATCCCGACGCGGCCGAATTGTGGGCGGAGGATGTTGGCGCGGTGGCCGGGTGAGTTCATCAATCCGGAATGAGCGACCGGAATCGTCGGCGCGAGGGCGAGGTTCTCGCCGGCCGTGATGAAGTGCACGCCCGCGTCTCGCATGCGGTCGAAGGGCGACAGTCCTTCCGGCGTGTCGTGCGCAAAGTAACCACGCGCAAACATGTCTGCCGAGTGCTTGCGCGCGACATCGGTTAACTCCGGATCCGGTTCAAGCGGATTCAGGCCCGCCGCGCGCCTCTCCTCGTTCACGAGATCCAGCATCTGCTTTTCCAAATCGGGACGAGGACGGCTGTTTTCGACTTTGAACGGGAGCGTGACGCGCTCGTTCGAGTCGGGACGGATTGTCAGCAGGTTCAGCGTGCGCGCGATCGCCTCACCAAACACGGGCCGCAGCGCACCCTCGAGTTGCTCCGCATAAACAGCGAGACGATTGGCGAGCGCGCTGTCGCGCGTGCGCTCACTTAAACGCTCGTTCAACGGCAGCGCAAGCAGCAGTGCCGACAGGATCGCGACGATGATCAATCCATTTACAAATCCGGGAATGACCCCGAATACCTGATTCACGCGCCGATCGTGAATGTCTTCGGGCAAACGTCGCAGCAGCCCGTAACCAATCACCTGCACGAGTACGCCGACGAACACCGCGATCAGCACGAAAGCAAGCGGCTGATCCCAAACCTCCGACCAGACATCGACATGCGTCCCAAGCCAGCGCGCGAGTGGTTGGTAGTAGCGCAGTCCGGCGAGCACGCTCAGCACCCAACCGGCGAGGTCGAGCACACCGTTGATAAATCCGCGCCGGTAGCCGTTGAGCACGCTCAACAGGATGACGATCACGAGCAGAATGTCGATCGGGTTGACTGCTGCCATATGAAACCGAACGACAGATTACACAGATCTGTTTACGAAGATCTGTGCAATCTGTGCCGATGCATTTTTTCACGCACGCATTCCAATTTCCTGCAGTTCAAAATTAGCAATGGCAATGAGAGTTTTGGACTTGTTCTCTGGACAAGACTTTTTGACTGATCGGTAATGCTGGGCATTTCCTCGCCGAAAAACCTCCGCGCTCGCTTGGAACAATAACTGCATCTCCGCTTTTGCCATTGTCTCCCCCAAAAATCCAGACGCTTTTCCATCGTCGTTGATCGACAGGTCGACGAGTCAGACCCCGAACAAGAGGTAAGTATCAGGAGAGATTTGCTTATGCGTAAACTCAGATTTGCAAGTTTTGCTTTAGCTTCGTTTCTGGTTTTATTTCTGTCCGCTGTGAGCGGTTTCGGACAGGGCGGTACGACTGTTCGTGGCACCATTCAAGATCCCAATGGTAACGTCGTGAAGGGTGCGACCGTCACCATTACCGACCCTTCAAAAAATTTCACCCGTACCCAACAGACTAACGAAGACGGTCAGTATGTTTTCACTTCCGTCCCGCCCGGCACGTACAAGCTCGACGTGACTGCGCCGGGATTCAAGACCGCGTCGGCTTCGGGTCTACAGGCGCTCGTCGACACGCCGACAGTCCGAGACGTGCAACTCGAAATCGGCGCCGTTTCTGAAACCGTCGACGTCACCTCCGCTGCCGAGGCAGCCATCAACACCAGCGACGCCACTATCGGCAATACATTCGAGCGCAAGCGCATTACTGAACTGCCGCTCAACGCGAATAACGTCGTTGGCTTGTTGTCGTTGCAACCCGGCGTCAGCCGCTCCGGCTACGTGAACGGCGGACGCGCAGACCA
>DATNDM010000343.1:0-4002 GCA_035553235.1 Pyrinomonadaceae bacterium
AAACTCGTCATTCACAAAGGGAGCGGCGGATGCGCCGCCGCAGATTCGCGCCGCACTGCGTTCAGACGCCTGGAACCTGACCAGTGAAAATGGGACCGATCTGTCCGGAGATTCTGTGTTTTTCGACGCGGGCGATATCGAGCCAGTCGCGGGCAGTGAGATGTCTGCGTTGATCGAAAACTCTATCTACACGTTGCTCGCGGATGGATTGATGCCGATCTCGCTCGGCGGCGATCACTCGATCACGCATCCGGTCGTGAGGGCGTTTGCGCGCAAGTACAAAGGCTTGAACATTCTTCATTTCGACGCGCATCCAGACATTTACGACAGCTATCAGGGTAATCGTAATTCGCACGCGTCACCGTTTGCGCGCATCATGGAAGAGAAGCTGGCAACGAGACTCGTGCAGGTTGGGATCAGGACGTTCACTGCCGACCAGCGCGAACAGGTAAGGAAGTTTGGCGTTGAATCGATCGAGATGCGTAACTTGATCGGCAACTTGCAACTCGAGTTTGACGGTCCGGTTTACATCTCCTTTGATATCGACGCGCTCGATCCTGCGTTTGCGCCCGGCGTGTCGCATCGCGAGCCGGGTGGACTATCGACACGACAGGCGATTGATCTGATTCAACGACTGAAAGGAAAGGTCGTCGGCGCCGACATCGTCGAATTCAATCCCCGCATGGACCCGCTCCACATCACGGGCACGGTCTGCGCGAAACTCCTCAAGGAAATCGCGGCTAAAATGCTGGAGTAGGTTACTGCCTTTCGTCGATAGGAACGTACTCTCGAGTCCTTTGACCGAGGTAAATCTGGCGCGGGCGCGCGATTTTCTGATCCGCATCCTCGAGCATCTCGACCCACTGCGCGAGCCAGCCTGACGTCCTCGGAATCGCGAACATCACCGGAAACATATCGACCGGGAAGCGCATCGCCTGGTAAATGATGCCCGAGTAGAAGTCGACGTTCGGATACAGCCGCCGCTTCACGAAGTAATCGTCTTCCAACGCGATGCGCTCGAGTTCGAGCGCGATGTCCAGCAGCGGATCCTTGCCCGTCACTTCAAACACTTCGTACGCAACATGCTTGATGATCCGCGCGCGCGGATCGTAGTTCTTGTAAACACGATGACCGAAGCCCATCAGGCGAAACTCGCCGGCCTTCACGCGCTTGATGTATTCCGGCACGTTCGCCACCGAGCCGATCTCCTTCAACATCCGCAGCACCATCTCGTTCGCGCCGCCATGTAGTGGTCCATACAGCGCCGCCGCCGCACCCGCGAGTGACGAAAACGGATCTGTGTGCGCACTGCCGATACTACGCATCGCATTCGTGCTGCAATTCTGTTCGTGATCGGCGTGCAGGATGTAAAGCACGGTCAGCGCCTTCTCGAGCACCGGATCCGGCTTGTACTTCAATTCCGTCGTCTTGAACATCATGTTGAGGAAGTTGCCTTCGTAACTCAGATCGTTATCCGGATACGAATACTGCATGCCAATACGATGTCGAAAAGCGAACGCCGCAATCGTCGGCACTTTCGCGATCAGCCGGTAAATCTGTTTACAACGAAGCTCGACGTTGAAGATCTCTTTCGCGTCGGGATAGAAAGTCGAGAGCGCCCCGAGCGTCGCTTCAAACATGCCCATCGGATGAGCGTTGTAATGAAATCCGTCGATGACCTTTTTGATGCTCTCGTTGATGAAGGTGTGATACGTGATGTTTTTGGTCCAGCCCTCGAGCTGAGTGGCCGTCGGTAGCTCGCCGTTGAGCAACAGGTACGCGACTTCGAGGTAAGTGCTCTTCTCAGCCAACTGCTCGATCGGATAACCGCGATACTCGAGGATGCCCTTATCGCCGTCGATGAAGGTGATACGGCTCTTGCACGACGCCGTATTCATAAACGCGGGATCGTACGTCATCAAGCCAAAATCGTCGTCAGAAACTTTGATCTGACGCAGATCCATGGCCTTGATCGTGCCGTCTTGAATTGGTAGCTGGTATTGCTTTCCGGTGCGGTTGTCGGTGATTGTCAGACTATCTTCGCTCATGGAAGGAGGATGACACAGATCAAAATCCGTGTCATCCCGTCGAGCTGTAGTCTAGTTATTCTTACGCGCGGCCTTGATTTCCGCATCAGCTTGTTTGCGCGCCTGCTTCGATTCGTCGCTGCTCAAACCGAGATCCTGCAAAGTCTGGCCGAGACTTCGACCTGAGGCCAGGCCGCTGAGAATCGCATCACGAGTGACGTTCGGAAAGCGCCCGTTCAAGTTCTGGCCCAAGCGCGTTGCCGCAACGTAATTGCCGAATGACAAGTCGGGATTTGTTGCGAGTGCGGCCTGGTAACCCGCGCGCAGATCGTTAGCATTCGTGTGCAATGCTCGGGGCAGCCCCGGATGATCATTTAGATCGTCGTCGGCTTTATGCATGTTCGAACTCGCTCGGCGCGCGCGATCGAGACCGTCATCGGAGCGACCGTTTGATCTCGTCGACGCGTTGCTCAAGCCATCGTCGGACCGACCACCCGAACGACTCGACGCGTTACCGAGTCCGCGATCGACACCCACGCCTGTCGGTGGACCACCACCGCTCCCGCGACCTCCGCCCACGCCACCGCCATGGCCTTTTCCTTGTGCGTACGCGCCCGTTGCCAGCCCTAATACCAGCATCGTCAAAACCAGGAACTTACTCATACCCACCTCCTGTAAATCACCTAAATCCTGTTCATCCTGTCCCACAATTTACTACAGGCGCAGTGTCACTTAGGTCGGCGGCGGAAATCACAATGGTATCGCAACAAAAACTTACTTAACCCCTAGTAGTTCGATCTCAAAGTACAGATTTGCATTGGGAGGGATTGTGGGGGGCTTGCCGGCTGGACCATACGCGAGTTTGCTCGGAATCCAGAGCCTGCGTTTGCCGCCGACTTTCATCGTCGGCAAAGCTTCGTTCCAACCCTGAATAAGCCCCGGACCGAGCTTGAAATCAACCGGCTTGCCCGCGCCCATCGTGTGTGAGTTGTTGAATTCAGTGCCGTTTTCATTTTCCAGCCGGCCGATGTAGTGGGCTGTCACGGTTTGTCCAATCGTCGGGCTGGCGCCGTCACCGACTTTCACATCCTGATATTTCAGTCCGGAAGCTGTGGTGACTTCGGGCGCGGCCTTGGCGCCGCGAAACGTGTAAACAACGTAAACCGCGACGAAGACAAGGACCGCGGCCGTCACGATAATGGCAATGAGTTTTGTACGGTCCGTGGTTGATGGCTTTGACTTGGTCGCAATCGGGTTTGGATTTGAAGGGGCAACTCTGGGTCGCTTTCTGGCTCGTTCTATTTTTCGATGTCGACTCGTTGGCACAAGAGGGAACCTACTTTCTAATGATTATCAGCGGGAACAGTTTTTATACAGGATCCGCGCGCAAACTCGCAAAGGATATATGCTTAATAGCTTTGCATCAAAGTAAGAAATCATTGTTGGATCGGGTCAGTACAGGGAGCGGTAGCGACCTGGTCAGTGACCAGCATGCAATACTTCTAATGATTCTTGATTCCTATGGTTTGACCAGGTCGCTACCGCTCCCTGTACTGACCCGATCCAAGCGCCATCCCGAGTTTTGAGGCAAAGCCCAGCTTAATCTATTCTTCCGCCATGCCACTCGTCGCCGTAATCCCTAAACCAAATGCACCGGTCGAGGTTCGTGAAGTTGCTGAACCTGATCTTGAACTGAACTCCGCGCTGCTCGAAGTCGAAGTTTCGGAGGTCTGCGGGACGGATGTTCACCTGCAACAGGGCCGGCTCGCGGGCGTGCCGTATCCTCTCGTTCCCGGGCATGTCTCGGTGGGCCGTTTACAAAAGATTCGTGGCGAGCTACTCGACGTCGAAGGGAAACGCTTCAAAGAAGGCGACCGCATTACGTTTCTCGATGTTCATCGCACGTGCAACGCTTGCTGGTACTGCCTCGTCGCAAAAGCCGGCACACGCTGTCCGCAGCGTAAGGTTTACGGCA
>DATNDM010000344.1:0-7798 GCA_035553235.1 Pyrinomonadaceae bacterium
AACGATTGGCCCACTTCCGTCTCGATCACAGCGCCGCCCGCGATTGATGGAACGATCATGATCGTGTCGCCGTCTTTCACCGGCGTGTCTGGACCAGACGCGTGGCGGATGTCTTCGTCATTGAGATAGACGTTGACGAAGTTGCGCAGAGAATTCTGATCGTTGTAGAGGTGGCGGCGCAGTCCCGCATGGTTTGCAGTGAGCAGATCGAGCGCCTCGCCTGCGGTTTTAGCTTCTACCGTGATCTGCGATTGTCCACCCGCGAATTGCCGTAGCGGTGCTGGTATCGTGATTGTGACTGGCATTTGTTTTGACCCTCTGACTGTTAACCGCTGATTACGCGGATTTCTTCTTGATTGAATCGCGAACGATCCGGTTCCTGTTCCCACGAAAATAGATCCGTTGCATCGTCAGCACGCGTTGACACGATGATGTACGAGTAAGTCGGCCAGGCGTGCTCGAGATCGTATTGCGACGGCACGGCCGGTGAATCAGGGTGCGAATGATAAAACCCCACGACTTCGAGATCGTGATCGCGCGCGTAACGCTCGCCGCGCATCAACTCCACGGGCTCGATCAGGAACCGGTTGCGCTTCGCAGTCTCTTCACGCGCATTCGAGATCGGATACGTTTCTGTAACAACCTTGCCATCCGCGCCGTAGCGTCCGAGCAACAGCCCGCAACACTCGTACGGATAATCCTTCACGCCATGTGCGCGGATTTTGCGAAGTAAACTTTCCGGAACCGTGATCATCTATAACGCCTGTTCGATATCGGCAATGATGTCGTCGATCTTCTCGATGCCGACCGAGATGCGCACGAGCCCATCGACGATTCCCCACTCCTGCCTTTTCGCCGGCAACAAGTCTCGATGCGAGGCTGTTGCGGGATGCAGCACGCTCGTAAACACGTCGCCGAGACTCGTCGAGCGCACGATCAGTTGCAACGCGTCCATGAAACGGAAGGCTGCGTCCTTCGTGTTGTCGCGCAACTCGATCGAAACAAGCGCGCCGAGTCCGGGATAATGAACACGTCTGATACTTTCGTGTTCCATCAAGAACCCGGCGAGCGTGCGCGCGTTTTCACACTGGCGATCCATCCGCACCGCGAGCGTCTTCAGTCCTCTTAAGATCTCGTGCGCCTCCCAAACACCGAGCACGCCGCCGACGAGCTTCATCGTGCTGATGAGCGCGATGCTGTCCATCTCGTCGCGGGAAATCACGATGCCGCCCATCGTGTCGGCATGACCGCCGAGGTACTTCGTCGCGCTGTGGACCACGATGTCTGCACCGAGTTTCAGAGGTTGGCGGAGATACGGCGTCGCGAACGTGTTGTCGATGATCAGCCGCGCGCCATTCTCGTGCGCGATCTCAGCGCACGCTTCGATGTCGCAGACTTTCAGCAACGGGTTCGAGATCGTTTCCGCGATCAGAACCTGTGGTTTGAGCTCGCGCGCGGTTTCACGCACGCTGCCGAGGTCGCTGAAATCAACGTGGGCCGTCTTCACACCGAAATTCGCAAAGACGGTGTTCAGCAATCCGGTGGTTGCGCCGTAAACATCCCGCGACGCAAGCACAGTCGATCCGGCCTTCAAATCGCACGCGATCAGCGCTGCATGTACAGCCGCCATCCCGGTCGCGTAGGCGCAGGCGAACGCGCCTTCTTCGACTTCGCGCACCGCCTCTTCGAGCGCGGCGGTTGTCGGATTGCCGTAGCGTGTGTAGATGAAGCCCTGCTTCTCACCGGCAAAAACCTGGTCGATCTCCTGCATCGAGTCGTAAGTAAACGTTGCCGAAGCGTAGATCGGTGTGGAGACAGGCACACCATCAGGCACTGGACGCCTTTCTCCAGCGTGCACGAACTTGGTTGTGATATCGCGTTTCATGAAGCCATTTTAGCCGCGGATTCGCGCGGATTAACGCAGATCTTAATCATTCAAGTAGCGTTCGCCGCCGTCGCACAAGATCGTCACGACGACCGCCGGCTCACGCAGCGCCGCTGCCACGCGCCACGCGGCAAACACGTTGGCTCCGGAACTCGGCCCAACCAATAATCCTTCTTGACGAGCTAGTTTACTTGTCATTAATAACGCATCTTCGGTCGCGACTTCCAGCGTCTCCGTCACCAGCGACTCGTCAAAGATGCCCGGTGTGATCGCCGTCGGCATGTGTTTCAGACCTTCGAGCCCGTGCAGCGGCGACTCCGGCTGCACCGCGATCGCTTGCAGCCGCGGGTTCAATTCTCGCAAACGCCTCGTGACACCGACAAACGTGCCCGACGTTCCCAGGCCTGTGACGAAATGCGTGATGCGGCCTTCGGTCTGCTGCCAAATCTCGTTCGCCGTGGTTTCGTAATGGGCCAGCCAGTTCGCCTCGTTGTTGTACTGATCGGGATAAAAATACTTCTGCGGATCCTCAGCAAAGATCTCGCGGGCGATCAATTGCGCGCCGTCAGTGGACAACATCGGATCAGTCTCGACGATCTCGACGCCGTAAGTTCTCAGAATTCGTTTGCGCGCGGGGCTCGCATTCTTCGGCAAACAAACCTTCACCGCGTAACCACGCGATGCGCCGATCATGGCGTACGCAATGCCGGTGTTGCCGCTGGTCGCGTCGAGGATCGTCATTCCCGGTTTCAGCTTGCCGCTTCGTTCGCCTTCAAGAATCATCGAGAGCGCGGCGCGATCCTTTACGGATCCGCCCGGGTTGAGATGTTCCGCTTTCGCAAAAACCTGGACTCCTGGATTTAGATCGAGTAATCGCAGCCGCAGGAGCGGTGTGTGCCCGATGTATGCTTCGATCGTTCCCGGCTCGATCGTGGCTATGCTGATTTCTAAAACGTCGAGATGCATAATTCGTCAAAAAATAAAAACGGTCGCAACTTCCGAGAAGTGCGACCGTGGCGCCGTCAAAATGGCTGGTGATTAGCTCATCTGCTACTCCAGCCTGCTCGCGGCCGCTCGGTCGCGGTGCAGTAATAGCACCACTGACAATAGCGACAACACGCGCAAGCCTTCGTCATAATGCGAAGACTATAGGCCCGCGTTAAGGCAGTGTCAAGGCCACGGATTTAGACGAACAGTGCCCTGGTTTGAGAGATTTCTCTGTGCAACCTCTGTGTTCTCTGTGTCTCTGTGGTTAGAAACTGTTCAAAAAAAACAACCACAGAGACACAGAGAACACAGAGGTTGCACAGAGAAGCAGTTCAAATCATGTCACTATTGATTTACATGAACAGTGCTTTGCTTGTTCCGTGTTATCCGCGTTAATCTGTGGCATATGTCTGACTGGCCATCATTACCGCTCGAAGAATGGAAAGATACGTGCGCGACCCTCCATATGTGGTCGCAGATCGTCGGCAAAATTCGTCTGGCGCAAACGCCGCTCGTTAACCACTGGTGGAACGTACCGCTTTACGTCTCAGCTCGTGGACTGACGACCACCGCGATGCCGTACGAGGAACGTTATTTCGAGATGGAGTTTGACTTCATCGACCACAACCTCGTAACGAAGTGCAGCGATGGAACGACTGCGATCGTGCCGTTGGCGCCGAAGTCTGTGGCACGGTTCTACCAGGAAACGATGGACGCGCTGGGGACGCTCGGCATTGAAGTGAAGATCTGGAAGATGCCGGTCGAGATTGCCGATCCGATCCCGTTTGATCAGGATGAGCAGCACGCGTCGTACGATCAGGAATACGTTGAGAGATTTTGGCGTGTGTTGCGATCGTCGGATCGAGTGATGCAGGAGTTTCGATCGCGATTTGTCGGGAAGTCTAGCCCGGTGCACTTCTTCTGGGGCAGCTTCGATCTCGCGGTGACGCGCTTCTCCGGACGATCCGCGCCCGTGAAAGCAGATGCGGATGTGATCACGCGTGAGGCGTATTCGCATGAAGTGATCAGTCATGGCTGGTGGCCCGGACAAGGACCGCTCGGCAAGCCGGCCTACTATTCCTACACCGCACCCGCACCCGAGGGATTGAGCGAAGCGAAAGTGCAGCCTGGATTTTATAGTAAGGATCTCGGAGAGTTTTTATTGTTGTACGAGGATGTGCGAACCGCGTCGCAGCCTGAATCGGCGTTGATGGACTTTATGCAATCGACGTATGAAGCTGGAGCGAACTTAGCGAAATGGGATCGCGCTTCGCTGGAAAGATCTTAACGCGGATTTCCGCGGATAAACGCAGATCAGCGTCAATCCGCGTTTACGTTTTTAGTGGTCGCCACAAGGCCGCCAGGCGTTTCCCACTGGCCGTCTGTAACAAGCTCATCAGGCCCATGTAGCCGAACCCAAAAAAGAACAGCAGCAGAAACGGAATCGTGCCCCACATGTGCAGGCTCGCGGAGTACACGATCGCCAGCAGAAAATAAAGCGCAAAACCCAACTCCAGTAACGGCAGCAGACCACGCTTGCGTTTGTACTTCTTCCGCTTCCACGTCGCGTCAGTCATCTCTTCAACACGATACTTCGGCGTACGCACGAATTCAGACTTCACACCCAGCAGCGCCTCCAGCACCGCGCGCGCATTCGAAAACGCGAGCCCAATGCCGAGTCCCATCACGAGCGGCAAGTGCAACAGTCGCGGCGCGCGCTTCTCGTCGAGATACCAGACCGCAGAACCGTAAAACAACACGACCGAGATCGACGAGAAAAACAGCAGCGGCAGGTCGAGGATCATCAGGTGATAAAACGGCTGGTTGTAGCGCACCAGCAACAGCGGAAACTGCAAAAAGCTCGCGACGATCATCAACGGGTAACTGATGTTGCCGGTCAAACGGAAAAACATTTCGAGCTTTACGCGAAACGGCAGCGGCGCCAGCCAGATGCGCGGGTAAAGCTTGAGTCCGACCTGCATCACACCCTTGGCCCAACGACGCTGCTGCGCTTTGAACGCATTAATCTCAACCGGAATCTCAGCGGGCGCTTCCTCGTCGAGCAGGTAAACAAATTTCCAGCCCATTAACTGCGCGCGAAAACTCAGGTCGGTGTCTTCCGTCAGCGTGTCGTGCTGCCAGCCGCCGCTCATCTCGATTGCCTTACGCCGCCAAATGCCGGCGGTGCCGTTGAAATTGAAAAAGCCGCCGGTGCGGTTGCGCGTGGTTTGTTCGACGACGAAATGACCATCGAGCATGATCGTCTGGAGACGAGTCAGCAGGTTGTAATCACCGTTGATATGCGACCAACGCATCTGCGCGCAGCCGACCATCGGATCGGTGAAGAAGTGGACGAGCTTGCGGAGGCAATCGGGCTTCGGAACGAAATCGGCGTCGAAGATCGCCAGCAGCTCGCCTTTTGCAAACTTGTTGCCGTTCTCGAGTGCGCCCGCTTTGAAGCCGGTGCGGTCGTCGCGGTGGATGTAGTGAATGTCGAAACCTTGTTCCGCATACTTCGCGACGACAGCTTCCGCGAGGCGCGCTGTTTCGTCAGTCGAATCGTCGAGCACCTGGATCTCGAACTTCTCGCGCGGGTAGTCGATCGCGGTCACGGCTTTGAGCAGGCGATCGACGACGTACAGCTCGTTGAACAGTGGAAGCTGGACGGTGATTGTAGGCAGTTGCGCTTCGGAAAAATGGCCGCTGGGCTCGGGTACGAAATCTTTGTAACGCCAGAAGTCAATGACCTGCTTGATGCGGTAGGCGCCGTAGACCGCGAGCGTGCCCAGGATGGCGAAATAAAGGAGCAGGATGACCCAGTCGAAGCTGTCGAGCTTATAGAGCGGGCTGATGTTGCCCCAGGTTTTGTTGACGAGATCGTGGAAATACCGCTCGAAGAGTGCTTGCGGCGATGGCCCCAGCGGGGTTGGCCATGGCGTCGGTGCTGGGGACTGAAAAATCATGAATTACGTTACGTCCAAAAGCGCAAGATTCTACCCCGCCAGGGTCTGTAGCAACAAGTCGGAACGAAGTTTCCGTTGCGGTCTTTCTTTGCGCCTTTGCGCGTTTGCGGGAGAAATTTTCCTTTAGATCCGGCGCTCCGGCGCACTGTAATCGCTCGGAGCGGCGGCGATGCGCTCCGGCGAAGCGAGTGTGAAGGTTACGGGCCGCAGCTCGTTTGTTTTCCTCGTGAGCGGACGAAGGCTGAGGTCAACAATTCCGGGCATAACGTAAAACACTGCGACGCTGCCGAGTAGCGCACCGGTCAACAACCGCGAAGTATGCGTGTTTTCCCAGATGCCAAAGAAAGTCAGGCTGAAGTCGATGGCGAGCGGCAACGCGGCGAGGATCAAGAGACTGCGTGGCGGCGTCGCAACACTTCTCAGTGATCGCACCAGCGGGTAAACCAACAACGTAAACGCAAATCCAGCGTAAATTCCCGTGCAGCGCGCGCATACCGCGAGCTTGTGTCCTTCAATGAAGTAGGACCGCTCGGGAAGCTGATGACAGAATGGTCCAAACGCGCGATAAATCGTGAAGGCGACGTCGTTATGTCCACCCGCAGCCGCAAGCGGCGCGATCACGATTAAGGAAGCCAGCGCCGCCACCGTCGCCGCACTCGCGAGCCAGAACACCAGCGGCTTGCGCGTTGGGACCACTTGCGGCACGTATTCTCTCATTTGTGCTTTTGTGCCTTTTGTGGCTAAAACCTAATTACGGTGTCTGGTCCACCTTCGATGTGCAACGTGTCAACAAACCGGATGTGGCGCGATTCCGTGGTCATCACCACCGAATGCGTCCGCTTACCCGATCCGAAGAACCGCACACCCTTCAACAACGCACCGTCAGTCACACCAGTCGCGGCAAAAATGATCTTCTTCCCCGGCGCGAGATCGTCTGTGTCATAGACCTTGTTTGGATCCTTGATCCCCATCGTCGCCAACCGATCGAGCACCTCTTCGCGCGCCGGCACCTTGTCTTTATCAACTCCTAACCGATCCGCATCGAACACGAGCCGTGCCTGGATCTCGCCGTTCAAGCACTTCATGGCCGCCGCGGTTATCACTCCCTCGGGCGCGCCGCCGATACCCATCAACGCGTGAATGTTCGTGCCGGCCACCGCCGCCGAGATACCAGCCGAGAGATCGCCGTCAGAAATCAAACGAATGCGCGCGCCCGCCGCCCGCACATCGTTGATCAGTTTCTTGTGTCGCGAACGATCGAGCACGATCACCGTGAGGTCTTCGATGTCGCGGCCCAAACGCCGCGCGATATTCTTCAGGTTATCTTTCACCGGCGCATCGATATCCACGACGCCGCGCGATGATGGTCCAACCACGATCTTGTCCATGTAGATGTCAGGCGCATTCAACAGCCCACCGCGCTCGGCCGCGGCGAGGACGGCGATCGCGTTGTTCGCGCCGAGCGCGCAAAGGTTCGTACCCTCGAGCGGGTCGACTGCGATATCGATTTCCGGGCACGATTCGGCAATTTCCTCGCCCACGCCAAAACCGCCTCCGACCTCTTCGCCGATGTACAGCATCGGCGCCTCATCGCGTTCGCCTTCGCCAATCACGACGCGTCCCCGCATCGGCACGGTGTCCATCACTTCGCGCATCGCTTCGACGGCGACCTGGTCTGAGAATTTCCGATCGCCCTGTCCCATCGTGCGAGCTGCCGAAATCGCAGCGGCTTCGGTCACGCGCAAGAAATCCAACGACAGCTCGCGCTCTGTCCTGAGGTCGTCACCCATCTGTATCTCCTGATTAAGGATGTAGTCAGCGTCTTCATACTAGCATAGGCCCCAGTGTTTAGCGGAAATCTGCAGTCGATGGCTAGACAAACGCGATTCTAACCTGTACTCTCACGCGCACTCTTCGTTCTGGGCCTCATCACTATGGATCGAAGAATCGAAAACATCATCTC
>DATNDM010000345.1:0-3807 GCA_035553235.1 Pyrinomonadaceae bacterium
CGGAGTCGCACGCAACTGGCGAATCTGTCGTTTTAGTTCCACGATCTCTTTCTGTTGCTCCTTAATTGCATTGAGCATGGTCCAGATGATTGGATCGTTGTTAACCATCAAGTAACCCTCAGCATTCTTCGTAACTGCCTCCGGAATCACTTGCTGCACCGCGTGTGCGCCAACGCCGATACGCTCGCCGACCGGCTTGATACCCAGCGCGTTGTCAGGCTTGTACTCATAACGCAACGGCTGCAAGCGCATGACGGCGTTCAGACCGCTGTTGTATGAGCCGTTGATCTTCTTCAACCGTTCGTCTGAGAACGTTTGCCATGATCCGCCACCGGACTTGCTGGCATCGCCGTTCACTGACAGGGTTTGATCTGGAGCAGTGGTGCCGATACCGACGCGGCCCGCCGAAGTGATGCGCATGCGCTCAGTGCCGACCGCGGTGTTGGTGTTAGCTGCCGTAAAGAACGCTACAACCGTTGCTGCTGATTGCCCGCTGAAGCCGCCACCGACCGCGGCCACGTTGTCGGTGCTGTTTACCAGCGCGCCCGAATAAGTAAAGTTCAAGTTGCCGGTAGTAAATGGAGGTATGGCAACTCTGCTGGTCTTGGTCGTGGCGGTGGTCCTGGTGGTTAGACCATCATCAGCGCCCAGGATTGTCGTGTTGCCTGAGATATCGAGCGAAGCGTTCGGACTCGCGTTCAGGATACCGACATTGCCGCTGGCCGAAATATCGATCGAGCTTGTCGGTGCGCCGGGCCGAATGCGGAACGGCAGACGTGAGCCACTGGTCACGTCGCGCACGAAGAAGTTTGCTTCGTTGCCGGCGACGTCCCAGGTTTGCGCGGTGAAGCCGCCGCTGTTGTTCTGTTCGAGACGGATTGCCGGCGTGTCAGTGGTGTTGGCGTGGACGTCCAGCACCGGTGTTGCAGTCCTGAGTCCGACTTTGCTGTTACTACCGACGCGCAGCGAATTCGCACTCGCCCCCGCTGTCACGGCAAACACAATCGTGCCCGTCTCGGAATTGCCGGTTGCGCCCTGATCCACGAAGCCAAGAAAGTTCGCGCCGCCGCTGCCGGAATCATTCGCGCGGATTTGTCAGTTGTTGCTGGGAAATCCGGCGGACGTGCTGGTGTCGTCGAACTGGATACGCGTGTTGTTTTCTTTGACGCGGATCGTATCGAAGCCGAAGTCTTCGTTGTTGACGCAGTCAAGTCCTGCACAAATGCTGCCCTGCACGATGAGGTCATCAGCTATCACCTGATCGAAGACCATGAAACGTGGGTGATGGCTTACGACTTTGAAATTCGTGCGGCGGTAAGTTACCGGTGCATTGACTGTTGGCGCGGCCGCTGGTTGGGCCATCGCGCGTTGCTGACTTTCAGTCGCGCCCGGCAGAATTACCGTGCCGCCGGAGACCATGAAGCTGCCGGATTGTACTTGCGGCTGTGCGGGGATAGCGCCTTTCTTTCTCAATTCGCGTTGCACTTCGGCGCCGTTTCCGGCTTCGCGCGCAGCTTTCAGCGCTTCTTTTGTTTCGGAAGAAATGTTTGGGGTGATGCGTAGTTCGTAGGTGTAAGAACCATCGGGAAGTCTTTCACCTTTGGCTGAGTTTAACTTGAATTCCGGAGAATTGCCGGACTTGAATTCTTTGCTGAAGGCCACGCCGTCTGGTCCGATGACGGTCAGCGTCACGGCTGCGTGCGGCACGCCGACGTCAAATCGCACGCTCGAACCATTGCTGCTGATGTTTGCAAAATGATTCTTATCGTCATTTGACTGGCCCGGAACTAAATTGAAAGTGGCAAGGACAAACACAATTGTCAGCACAGAGGGTAGATGCTTGATAGTCTTCATGAAAAACCTTCCTACCGGCAAGGATGCCGATGGTCAAGAGTAAAGGGGTTGCGAGGTGAAACGCAGAACGCGCGTTATATTAACCACAAAAGTTTTCGTTAGGCCACAAAAAAGCGGCAGACGCACAAAATAGTTTTGGTGCTGCTTGTGGCTGATAAAGGTTGAATCGTTGCGGCAAGTGGCGCATACTGCGGAAGCATTATGAAGACACTCCTGCTGCTCTCACTTCTTCTAAGTTTCATCGTTCCTTTTCAGGGTCCGATCGTGTCTTCGGATGTTTCACCACTAACTGTGGCGAACTTCAAATGGTCCCGCGCGCGCCGCAACGTCGAAAAGCCGCCCGTCGAAGGTAACGCTCCCGCGAGCGCGATGATTCCGCAGAACCGAAACTTCGCACGCAACGCGAGAGTCAACGATCCGCAGGGAGTCAGGGATCCGAACGCCGACACACTCGACGGTCGCAGTGCGGCGATCGAAAAGAGCGTCGCTGAAGCGCGCGCTCCTAAAACACAACCACTCGACGGTTACGCTTATCGAATAAAAATTCAGAACTCGTCGACAAAAATAGTCGAGATCGTTTTTTGGGAATACCAGTTTCACGATCCTGCCAACCCCGACCTCGTTGCGCGGAGACAGTTTCTGTGCGGCGTGAACATTCCGGCAGGAAAGGGAAAAGAGCTCGAGGGCTTTAGTCTCTCTGGCCCAAGCGATGTGATTGACGTCAAAACTCTCAACGCGGGCACGGCGTTCAAAGAAAATGTTTCCATCAACCGCGTCGAGTATTCAGACGGTTCAATCTGGCAACGAAAAGCCTGGAATCTTGCGGAGGTGAAAGGCAGCTACGAGCGCGTGCTGCGCGAACAGTGGGTGCCGGGAATGTGCAAGGGACTTTAGGCAATGGAAGCGGTTCAAACTCACAAACCAAAAGTTCTCATCATCGACGATGAAGAACAAATCAGAAATCTGCTGGTCGACGTACTGGGCGACACTTACCAGTGTTCAGACGCAGGCTCAGCAGAAGAAGCCCTCGCGGCGCTTGCCAAGAGCTCCTTCGACCTCGTCATCAGCGACATCGACATGGGCGGCATGAGTGGTCTCGAACTCGTGCCACGCGTCCACTCACTGTCACCGGACACGGTCGTGGTGATGGTCAGCGGCAACCACGACATCGAATTCGCGATTCGCGCGTTACGAGTCGGCGCTTTCGATTACATCAGCAAGCCGCTCGACCTGCGGCACATCGAGGCAGCCGTCGAACGAGCACTCAACCACTGCAACGTGCTGAAAGAGAACCGCCGTTACAAAGAGCAGCTCGAACATCTATTGAAGCAGCGGACGGCGCAAGTCGACCGCCTCGCCTACTACGACACCGTCACGCAACTTCCGAATCGCGCACTCTTCGAAGATCGACTGACACAGGCGTGCGCGAGCGCGAAAGTTTCGGAGCAGTCGCTGTGCGTGTTGTTCATCTCGCTCGATCAGTTTAAGAAAGTTAACGACTCGCTCGGTCATGGCCCGGGAGATATTTTGTTGCGCGAGTTTGCCGAGCGTTTGAAGAGTTGCATTGGTAAGTCAGACACGGTGGCGCGGTTTGGCAGTGACGAGTTTGCCCTGTTACGCACGCAGATCGATGGCACCAAAGACGTGATCGAAACGATCGGGGCCTTGTCGCAAGTGTTGAAGTTTGGGTTCGATTTGCCCGGACACGAGTTATTTGCGACGGCGAGTGTTGGCGTCAGCTTGTTTCCGCTCGACGGCGAGGATTGTCAGACGTTGCTGAAAAATGCAGGCGCGGCGCTTTACAAGGCAAAGAAATCAGGCGGAGCGAACTACCAGTTCTTCACCGCAGACATGCACGAGCTCGCGACGCGACGTTTGGCGCTCGAGAGTAGCTTGAGGCGCGCCATTCAGAACGAGGAGTTCCTGCTCCATTACCAGCCGCGGGTCTCAGTC
>DATNDM010000346.1:0-2775 GCA_035553235.1 Pyrinomonadaceae bacterium
TACTACCCGGAATCGATCAATCTCTGGAAGCTTGCCGACACGAAGATGATGCCGGAGAGCTTCGAGTACGCGAACAACGGCGGCCGGAAGTATCTCCTCCACAATCTCGGCGGCGGACGGTTCGAAGAGGACAGTCAAAAGGCCGGCATCGACACACGTCGCTGGGCGCTCGCCGCAACTGTCGCGGACTTGCGCGGCACCGGCAATCAGGATCTCTTCAACGCTAATGACTACGGCATCTCTGAGCTCTACTTCAACGACGACAAACAGTTTCGTGAAGCGGGAAACGACACGGGCGTCGGCTTCGCGCCGAAGAGTGGGATGAACGCGTCGGTCGGCGACGTGCTCAACCAGGGACGCTACGCGATTTACGTCTCGAACATTTCCGAAGAAGGCGTGCTGATTCAGGGAAACAATCTCTGGGTGCCACGCGAAGGAACGGGCGGCGACGCGATCAAGTACGACAATCTCGCGAGCGCGATGGACGTCGAGATCGGCGGCTGGAGTTTTGGCGCGCAGTTTGGCGATCTCAACAACGACGGCAATCTCGATCTGTACCTCGTGAACGGTTATGTCTCAGCGGATCGGAATCAGAACTACTGGTACGACTTTTCGAAGATCGCCGGCGGTAACTCGACGATCATTTCTGACGCCGCACACTGGCCTGCGATGGATGGTCGCAGCTTGTCTGGTTACCAGCAGAAGAAGGTTTGGATCAACGATGGCGCCGGAAAGTTTGTTGACGTCGCGCAGGCTGTGGGCGCGAATGATGTTTTTGACGGGCGCTCAGTGGCGCTTGTCGATCTGTGGAATCGCGGCGTGTTGGACGTGGTCGTGGCGAATCAGCGCGGGCCGTTGTTGATTTATAAAAACAATGTGACGCCGGAGAATAAATGGATTGATTTCGAGTTGGAGGGTGCGTCGAGTAATCGCAGTGCGATCGGCGCGCAGGTGAAGTTGTTTTGGGATGGACGGCAGCAGGTGCAGTCTGTTTCGGGTGGCAATGGCTTCTGTTCGCAGAACCAGCGTCGCCTGCATTTCGGGCTCGGCAAAAACCCGCAGATCGAGAGGGCTGAGATCCGTTGGCCGTCCGGAAAGATCGAAGTGATCGACAAACCGAGGGTCGATCAGGTTTACAAAATCAAAGAATCTGCGTAAGTCTGCGTAATCTGTGGACCAGGAATGAGCGACTCGACTATCCAACCAGTAAACACGATTGACGCCCCGGCGAGGAGTCGTCTGCGCTTTGACAACCGCTACATCGCGCCGCTCTTCATCACGCTGATCCTGCTCTTCGGGCATCTGTTCTACGGCATCCTCGAAGGTTACGAGAGGACTGCCCTCGCGATCGTCGCGGCGATCGTTACCGAACTCGTTCTCGGCCGAATTTTTTACGGCAAGTGGCTCAATCTCTCGAGCGCGTATATCAGCGGCATCAGCGTCGGCATACTCCTGCGCTCGCCCGCGTTATGGCCGTTCGCCCTTGCGAGCGTGCTTTCGATCATGTCGAAGTACGTGCTGCGCGTGAAAGGCCGCCATCTCTGGAACCCTTCAAACTTCGGCATCTGCGTGTTGCTGTTTCTCGCACCGGAACTGGTGGCGAGCCTGAGCGTGCAATGGGGCAACTTCAAGTGGCCGCTGCTCGTCATCTGGCTCCTCGGCTCGATCATCATCTACCGCGCGAAACGGTTTCACATCAGCGCCACATACGTCCTTTCGTTCTTCGCATTCGCATTTGTGCGGAGCTTCATTACAGGAGATCCGGTAGAAGCGGAGATCGCGCCGATCACGGGTCCGATGTATCAGCTCTTCGTGTTCTTCATGATCACGGATCCGAAAACGACGGTGAAGTCGAAGAAGTGGCAATGCGTCGTTGTGTTCTTCGTGGCGTTCGTTGAAATGCTGCTGCGGCTGAATCAGGTGGTGAATGCGCCACTCTACGCTTTGTTCCTGGTTGGACCAACAGCGATGCTGATCGAGATCTTGCTTGAATCGCAACGTGGAAATAATTTTCACGCACAGCCGCAAAGGACACAAATAAGTACTTAAACTCCCTTTGCATCTTTGCGCCTTTGCGTGAACTGCTCGAACAAACATGACGCCTCGTTATCTTAGTTACTGCTTCTTAATCTGTCTTTTGCTGTGTTCCTGTAAACAAGCGCCGACGGTTGCGCCAGCCGCGCCGTCGACCGAGACGACAGCGGCAGTCGCGTCGCCATCACCGAGCCCAACACCTCCACGCCCGTCAGGCGCGATCGAATTTACTGACGTCACCTCGGAAGCCGGCATTCACTTCAAACACAACAGCGGCGCCTTCGGCAAAAAGTATCTGCCCGAAACTATCGGCGCGGGCGGCGCTTTTCTCGATTACGACAACGACGGCTGGCAAGACGTCCTCCTCGTCAACTCGATGGACTGGCCCGATAACAAGAAACGCAAATCGTTCCCCGCGCTCTATCACAACAACAAAGACGGCACGTTCACCGACGTGACTCAACAAGCCGGTCTCGGCGTCGAGATGTACGGCATCGGCGTCGCCGTTGCCGATTACGACAACGACGGCAACGACGACATCTACATCACCTGCGTTGGTCCAAATCATCTTTTCCGCAATCTGGGCAGCGGAAAGTTCGCAGACGTAACCGCGCGCGCGGGCGTTGGCGATCCGGGCTTCTCGACGAGCGCCGCCTGGTTCGATTACGACAACGACGGCAAACTCGATCTCTTCGTCGGCAACTACGTCGACTGGTCAATACAAACGGACCAATATTGCAC